>NZ_AZSN01000247.1:0-3597 GCF_000576225.1 Methylibium sp. T29-B
CACCGCCGATGCGTCGCTGGGCCCGGCGATGAGCCGGGCGCAGTGCGTGCAGGCGCTGGAACTCGGCCGCGAGGTCGTCGGCTCGGTGCCGGGCAACGCGCTGGTGCTCGGCGAGATGGGCATCGGCAACACCTCGGCCGCGGCGCTGCTGACGGCACACTTCACCGGCGCGCCGCTGGCCGCCTGCGTGGGCCGCGGCACCGGACTCGACGATGCGGGGTTGGCCCGCAAGCTCGAGGTGCTGGCGCAGGTGGCGCAGCGCCATGCGGGCGTCGCCACGCCGCTCGAGGCGCTGGCGGCCTTCGGCGGCTTCGAGATCGCCGCGCTGACCGGTGCGATGCTGCAGGCCGCGCACGAGCGGCGGCTGATCGTCGTCGACGGCTTCATCGTCACCGCCGCGCTGCTGGTCGCGCACGCGCTGCAACCGGCGGTGCTGGACGCCTGCGTGTTCGCGCACTGCTCCGACGAGGCCGGCCACGCCCGCGCGCTGGCGCACCTGGGTGCGCGGCCGTTGCTGGCGCTGGACCTGCGGCTCGGCGAAGGCTCGGGCGCGGCGCTGGCCTGGCCGCTGGTGGTCGGCGCGGTGGCATTGCTCGACGGCATGGCCTCGTTCGAAAGTGCCGGAATCAGCGGGCGCGATGCGAGCGCCGCGACCGCATGAAGCCCGTCAAGCCGCGCCTCGCCCACGAACTGCGCCTGCTGCTGCTGGCCTTGCAGTTCTTCACCCGCGTGCCCGTGACCGGCCGGCTCGCAGCGTGGATGGGTTGGGATGCGGCGTGGCTGAACCAGAGTGCGCGCTACTTCCCGCTGGTCGGCGCCTTCGTCGGCGCCATTGCGGCGCTGGTGTTCGCCGTGGCGGCCCTGCTGTGGCCGATGTCCGTGGCCGTGGGCCTGTCGATGGCTGCGACGATCCTGCTGACCGGCGCCTTCCACGAGGACGGCTTCGCCGACACCTGCGACGGCCTCGGCGGCAGTGCCGAGCGGGCCCGCGCGCTGGAGATCATGAAGGACTCGCGCATCGGTGCCTACGGCGCCATCGGGATCGTCGTGATGCTGGGGCTGAAGGCGCTGGCGCTGATGTCGCTGCCGCTGGGCTGGGCGCTCGCGGCGCTGTGCGTCGCGCACACGCTGTCGCGTGCCGTCGCGGTGAGCCTGAACTGCGGGTTGCCGTATGCCGGTGATCCCGCGCACGCCAAGGCCAAGCCGCTGGCGCAGCAGGTGTCGGTGGGCAGCTGGGCGGTGGCTTGCGTGTGGCCGCTGGCGTTGATCGCAATGTTCGCCGCGGCACGTCACGGCAGCGACTCGTTCGCGCTGCCGTCGCCGCAGGCCTGGGCGGCGGCGCTGGTCGCTGCCGCGATGACCGGGCTGGCCTGTGCGCGCTGGTTCCGCCGTCGGCTGGGCGGCGTGACCGGCGACACGCTGGGGGCGTCGCAGCAGCTCAGCGAGCTGGCGGTCTACCTGGCCATGTTGGCGATGCTGGGGCGATGAGCGTCGATGCTGAGCGTCCGGCGCCGCTGATGCACGCCTGGCGCCACCCGGCGCCGAAGGGTGCCGCGGGCCGCTGCATCGGCGCCCGCACGGACCTGCCGGTCGATCGCCGCAAGGCCAAGCGGCTGGCGCACCGCATCCGCGCGATCGCGCGCCGCGAGGGTCTGCCGCGTGCGGTCGCGACCTCGCCGCTGGCACGTTGCCGCGACGTGGGCCGCTGGCTGCGGCGCTTCGGCTTCCGTCACGTGGTCGATGCGCAGCTCGCCGAGCTGGACTTCGGCCGCTGGGACGGGCGCTGCTGGGAGGCGATCGACGCGGCCGAGATCGCGGCCTGGTCGGCGGACCTTGTCGGTCATGCGCCGGGCGGCGGCGAGTCCGTGCGAGTGTTGCTGTCGAGGGTGCGGGCGGTGCACGCGCGGGCGCCCGCGGCGCTGCTGGTCACGCACGGTGGCTGGCTCTCCGCCGCGGTCTGGCTGGCGCTCGGTGAGGCGCACGCTCCGACGGCCGCCACGTGGCCGAAGGCGCCGGGCTACGGACGTCGGGTGGCCCTGTGGCGTCTACAGGCCCCGGCGCTCCACCGCCCCTCGGATCGGTGACATCGGCACGTGCTCCCGTCGCACGAGCAGGTCCGACGCGGGCGTCCCGGCCGCCAGCCGCGCGAGCCAGTCGTCCGGGTCGAACTCGACGCCCAGCGGATTGGCGGCATACACCGGCCCGCGCATGAAGGCGTTGGCCTCTTGCTTCGAGGCGAAGGCCTCCACCTGGAACTCCATCTGGTTGCCGTCGGGGTCGGCGTAGTACATCGACACCGTCACGCCGTGGTGGACGCACCAGTAGGGCGTGATGCCCAGCGACTTGAGCTGCACGTAGTTCTCGAACAGGTCGTGCAGCGAGGCGTAGCCGTAGGCCACGTGATCGATGCCGATCAGGCCGGTCTTCTCGGTCTCGCCCTCGGGCTGCAGCAGTGCCAGATTGGCGAATGCGAAGCGGTGGTGCTCGTCGTCGTAGGTCAGGAAGGCCAGCGCCGGACTCTGCTGCTGGATCCGGGCGTCGAACACGACCCGGTACCACGCCAGCATCTCCTCGAAGCGGCGGGTCCGGTAGAGAACGTGCGCAAGCTTGCCGGGGCGGACGCGGGTCATGGCGATGAGCCTCCTTGCGGTCTCCGGCCAGGATGGTAGAACCGAACGAGGCCAGTCGCTCAGTCGAGTGCGACCACCCGGTCTCCCGGTCCGGGCTCGCAGGCCGCTCCGATGGGCTGCCAGCCGCGGCGAACGACGACCTGCCGTTCGTCGTGACAGAGCTCGATGCGCTCGGCCTCGGGCAGCCGCCTGTGCACGAAGGCCTCGATCGACGCCGGCATGCTGATGTGGAACTGCAGCGCATAGCGGTCCTCGGCGGGATGGTCGTCGAGGTGCACCCAGGGCACGAAGTGCGCGGCGAACATCAGCAGCTGCGAGCCGACCTGCAGCGGCGCCGGCGCGTAGCCCTGTTCGGCCAACCAGGCCTGCGCGCGGGCGCGCGCTTCGGGGCTGCCGTCGCGCCCACGGTCCAGCGCGCCCCAGGCCGTGGCCAGCAGCTCCATCACCCACTGGTTGCAGTTCTGGTAGCGCAGGCCGTAGGGGTGCGCGTTGGCGCTGTAGCGCTCCGCCAGCAGGCGCAGCGCGAGCGCCTTGTCGAGCGCTGCGCGTTCCAGCGTCGCCGCCTCGGCCGGCGGCGGCAGCACGATGGACACATGGCCGATCGCCGGATCGTCGGTGCCGAACAGGAAGCCGGCGAGCCCCTGGTCGTAGAGCCGGGGCCGCGATTCATCGCAGGCGTAGTAGAGCTGGCGCACCGACCAGGGCCCGTTCTCGCTGGCTTGCAGACCGATGCCGGCATGCGAGTAACGCACGTCGAAGCGGCTCAGGTCCAGGCCCGACCGAGAGATCAGCGCCACCGTGCGGCCGGAGGTGTCGAGCTCCTGCCGCACCACGGCGGCGAAGCGCAGCAGCCGGTCCTGCTGCCGAGCGGTGAGCGAGGTGGGGCGGTCGCAGAAACGCGAGGCGTCTGACGGTGCCGCCAGTGCACCGCCGGCCGCCGCGCCGGCCCATAGCCCGGCCGCCAGCG
>NZ_AZSN01000248.1:0-3554 GCF_000576225.1 Methylibium sp. T29-B
GGGCGCGCGCGAGGCCCTCGAGCTGGCCACGCGCGGCGGCGCTGCGGTGCTGAACCGCGACGACATCGGCGTGCTCGCACCCGGCATGGCGGCCGACCTGGCGATCTTCGGGCTCGACGACGTGGGCCTGGCCGGCGCGCTGCACGACCCGCTGGCCGCGTTGCTGTTCTGCCAGCCGCCGCGCGCCCGCCACACCCTCGTGCACGGCCGCGTGGTGGTGCGCGACGGCGAGCTGACCACGCTGGAACTGCCGGCTCTGGTGCGGCGGCACAACCGGCTGGCGCGGCAACTCGTCGATGGAGCCGGCCGCGCCTGAGCGGCTCGGCCGCCGACCGCCGCGCAGCGCGGCGTTTCCCCGCATTGGCGTCCTGTCGAACATTGATATGCTAGTGACATATCAAATGCTCGAAGGAGACCGCCATGTCCGATGCCGCCGCTGCCCCACCCGAGCGCAAGAAGCGCACCATCACCGAGATCCGCGACTCGAAGAAGAGCGGCGAGAAGATGGTCTACACCTCGGTGCCGGACTACACCTCGGCCAAGTGGGCCGAGCTGGCCGGCGTCGACGTGGCCGTGGTCGGCGACAGCCTGGCGATGGTCGCGCACGGTCACAGCAGCACCGTGCCGGCGACGATGGACATGATGGTGATGCACGCACAGGCGGTGCGGCGGGGCGCGCCACGCACCTTCACGCTGGGCTGCATGCCCTACCAGAGCTACAACACGGTGGACCGCGCGCTGCTCAACGCCACCCGCTTCATGCAGGACGGCGGCTGCGACGCGGTCAAGCCGCAGGGCGGCAGATCGCAGGCGCACATCCTGAAGGCATTGGTCGACTCGGGCATCCCGACCGCCTCGCACATCGGGCTCACACCGCACACCATCGCGATGTTCGGCGGCTTCAAGATCCAGGGCCGCACCGCCGAGGCGGCGATGAAGATCCTGGAGGACGCGTTCGCGATCCAGGACGCCGGCTGCTTCATGCTGGAGTTCGAGGCGGTGCCGGCGAAGATCGCGACGCTGATCTCGAAGCAGCTCGAGATCCCCACCATCGGCATCGGTGCCGGGGCCGGCTGCGATGGCCAGATCCTGCTGTCCTACGACCTGCTGGGCGTGTTCACCGACTTCAAGCCCAAGTTCACGAAGCGCTATGCCAACCTGACCGAGGTGGCGGTGCAGGGCCTGAAGGCCTACGTCGACGAGGTGAAGACCGGCCGCTTCCCCGACGACGACCACAGCTATGGCGTCGACGACCGCGAGTACGAGCAGTTCATGAACATGGTGGAGAAGCGGCGGCACGTGTGACGCTAGGGCCTGTTCACGCTATCGGAGGGCTCGCGCCGGCGCCATCCTCGAGCGCCTTCTTCTTCGCGCCGTCGAAGTCGGTGCTTCAGCGCACCAGCGCCTTGATGCGAGCCCATAGCGCCGCCTTCGACACGGTGGTCATCGCCATCGATTTCATGCACGCGTCCAGATGGTGGGGTCGTGCTCGCAGGTCCTCCACGGCGCGCGCCAAGTCGGCTGCCACACTGTCGCCGTAGGCACCTTGGGCCTTGGCCATGGCCCGTTTCATCAGCGCCTTGGGCGGCGCCATCATCGCCAGGTCGATCAGATCCCGGCTCATCACGGCATCGTCGCGCCAGCGGTCGGAGTTGGCCAGCAGCTTGCTCGTCACCATGTCCAGCGGCGTCAGCGTCGCCACGCCGCACTGCCAATCGTCCGCACCGGGAGCTTCCAGCTCGATCCGGCCCTCGAGCACGATCTCGAACTTGATGTCGGCGCCATCGACTTGCAGCAGGGTGCGGAGGCCGTATTGGTCTGCGCGCACCTCGCGGGCCTGGTTCAGTGTGTGGCCGGGCCGCGAGAGGGCGCGCATGCCTTCCGGGCCGGTCAGCCGTTGCCGCAGTTGGCGATAGCCTCGACCCTGGAGACTAGGAAGTCGATGTCGACCGACTCACGGTATTCGCCGTACCGCAGCGCCATGGCGGTTCCGCCACCGAAGAGGCAGTCGTTCGCCACCAGGACGTCGGCGTCCAGGGCTGCGAGGATGGTCGCGATGCGGCGGTGATGCGGCCGTTCAAACAAGCAGGCGCCCCCCGCCGAGTTGGTCCACCAGGACTTGGAGCAGTGCACGCTCGGCCGGCTCCATACGGGCTTGGTCGATGTGACGCCAGTTGCGCTCGTATAGGTTCAAGGCATCCACCGGGCTGAGTTCTTCGACGTCGTGCAGTTGCCAGGCCAGGCGCTTGAGCTGGGGAAAATCGCCCAGCCGCACACGCTCCGGCAGGCTGGCCCTGTCGGCAGTGGCCGGGCGGGCCTGCGGATCGCGAAGCTCCAGTTGCAACCCGATCGCGTCGATGGCGCTGAGGTAGGCACCCATGGTCACGGAAGGCTCGCCCCGTTCGATGCGGTGCCAGGTCACCCGGGACATGCCCGCGGCTTCCGCGGCCACTGTGGCGCTGACTTTCTGGCGTCCACGGTGGGCGCGAATGCGCTCCCCCAAGGCCTGTAGCCGGGTGGCGAGGAGTTCGCCGACAGGAGGTGCTTTGGCTGGCATTGTGAATCTCATTCTATGCATTTCTGCAGGTTTGTACAGAATGAGAATCTATTTTCGGGCGCTCAGTCCCGCTGCCGCGTTAGAGCGCGAGGCGACAGGGTCACGCTTGTGGCGCCACCGCCGTCTACAGCGGGGGCCGGACATCGCAGGCCGGACCTGCCCCATGCCATCGACCGATCGCGGGGTGCGACGAGGTGATCCCCGAGTACGCGCCGTGGATCAACCCGGTTGCGGATTCGTCCCCACCGAGCCCACCGGCCAGAAGCGCGATCAGACCTCGACCGACACCGTCGCCTTGGTGAACTCTTCCAGGTTGTCGAGCAGCGCGTCGAGGGCGTGGGCCGCGGCAGCCTCGTCCCGCGCCACGATCGCGCGCGCCAGCCGGCCGTGCAGCGCCGCCATGGCCGGCAGGTCGGCCGCCTGGCGGTAGTGCAGGAACCAGAAGCGCCGCGACAGGCCGTGCATCAGGCCCATCGCGCCGGCCGCGAACTCGTTGCGTGCGGCCTTCAGGCTCAGATCGTTGAAGGCCTTGTCTGCGCGCATGAAGGCGGTGGCATCGCCGCTGATCGCGGCCGCCTCGAAGGCCTTGGCGAGCTCGGTGAACTCGGCGAGCTCGTCGTCGCCGGCGCGGCGCGCGGCGCAGCGCACGATCAGCCGTTCCACCTCGCGGCGCGTCTCCAGCAGGCGCAGTTGCTTGCGCACGTCGATCTCGGACACCAGGTTGCCGCGCTGCGGCAGGATCGACACGAGGTGTTCGCGAGCGAGCCGCTGCAGGGCCTCGCGCACCGGCGTGCGACCGATGCCGAGACGCTGCGACAACTCGGCCTCCGACATCGCGGTGCCGGGGCGCAGCTCCAGCGTGACGATCAGTTCCTCGATCTTCCGGTAGGCCTGACCGGTCAGCGTCTCGGGCCGGGTCGACGGCGCGGTGGCCAGCGGATCGGAGGAGCGCCGCGCGGCGGGCCTTGCGGTCGGGCGGCGCGGCGGGACGGGGCGG
>NZ_AZSN01000249.1:0-3550 GCF_000576225.1 Methylibium sp. T29-B
CAGTGGCGCTGCAGGTCCAGGGGCTCGACGCGCTGGGCGACCGCGGGACGCTCGCGGTGCAGGGCCTGAGCCTGGCGGTGAAGGCCGGCGAGATCCTCGGCATTGCCGGCGTGTCCGGCAACGGCCAGCGCGAGCTGGTCGAGGCGCTGGTCGGCCAGCGCCCGCGGCTGGCCGGCCAGGTGCGGGTGGGCGGCGTGCCCTACGGCGCGAAGCGCCACGAGAACCGCCTGCTGAAGCTGCGCGCGCTGCCCGAGGAGCCGCTGCGCAGCGCCAGCGTGGCCGAGTTGAGCGTGGCGCAGAACATGGCGCTGCGCGACTTCGACCAGCCGCCGCTGCGGCGCGGTGGCTGGCTGCGCTTCGGCGCCTGGAAGGAGCGCGCGCGCGCCTGGATCACCGAGTACGGCATCAAGACGCGCGGCGAGAACGCGCCGATCGGCTCGCTGTCGGGCGGCAACGTGCAGCGCGCTGTGCTGGCGCGCGAGCTGGCCGGCGACGTGAACGTGCTGATCGCCGCCAACCCGGTGTTCGGCCTCGACTTCGCGGCGGTGGCCGAGATCCACGCGCGGCTGCTGCAGGTGCGCGAGCGCGGCGGCGCGGTGCTGCTGATCAGCGAAGACCTCGACGAGCTGATCGAACTGGCCGACCGCATCGCGGTGATGAGCGAAGGCCGCCTCGTGTTCGAGACGCCGGCCGCGACGTGGACCGCCACACCATCGGCGCGCACATGGGCGGCGGCGCCGACCACGGGCACGCCCAGCCGCTGCCGGAGGCCGCATGAGCACGAGCACCAGCATGAGCATCAGCATCCCCGCCGCCCCGTTCGACTACCGCCTGGCACCCGGCGCCACCGCGCTGGTCGTGATCGACATGCAGCGCGACTTCATCGAGCCCGGCGGCTTCGGCGCCTCGCTCGGCAACGACGTCTCGCTGCTGGTGCCGGCCATCGCGCCGATCGCCGCGCTGCTGGCGGCGTGGCGCGCGCGCGGCTGGCCGGTGGTGCACACCCGCGAGGCGCACAAGGCCGACCTGAGCGACTGCCCGCCGGCCAAGCGCCTGCGCGGCGCGCCCACGCTGCGCATCGGCGACCCGGGGCCGATGGGCCGGCTGCTGATCAGCGGCGAGCCCGGCACCGAGATCATCGCGGCGCTGGCGCCGCAGCCCGGCGAGATCGTGATCGACAAGCCCGGCAAGGGCATGTTCTGGGCCACCGGCCTGCACGAGCGGCTGCAGGCGCTGGGCGTGAGCCACCTGGTGTTCACCGGCGTGACCACCGAGGTCTGCGTGCAGACCTCGATGCGCGAGGCCAACGACCGCGGCTACGACGGCCTGCTGGTGGAAGACGGCACCGAGAGCTACTTCCCGGCCTACAAGGCCGCGGTGCTGGAGATGATCGCGGCGCAGGGCGCCATCGTCGGCTGGCACGCGCCGAGCGCGGCGGTGCTGGCAGCGTTGCCGGAGGCCTGAGCGTCCGGCTACCGGACCTCCAGGCCGTTCACCAGGCGCTTCATCAGCCGCGGCTCGCGCAGGCGCTCGACCCACCAGGCCAGCGCCTTGCCGCTGTGCTCGCCGCGCCAGGCGACGTAGAGCGTGTTGGGCTCGCGCGGGTCGGCCGTCTTCTTCTCCACCAGCTCGCCGCTCGCCAGCAGTGCCGCGACCCGCTGCCGTGGCAGCCAGCCCACGGCCAGCCCGGCCCGCTGGGCGGCGATCTTGGCTGCCATGCTCGGCACCGCCAGCTGCGCCTGCCCGCCGTGCACGCCGTAGGTCCGCGTACCGGCGTCGCGCGAGGTGTCGGCCACCACGGCGGCGCGGTGCTGCTGGATCACCTCGCGCGGCAGCGGCTCGGTCGCACCGGCCAGCGGGTGGCGCGAGCCCACGGCGAAGACCCAGTCCATCACGCCGAGCTCGAACCAGCGCAGCCGGGGAATCGCCGGCGGCTCGTTGGTCGCGCCGATCACCAGGTCGGCCCGGCCATCGCGCAGCGCGCCCCAGGTGCCGCCGAGCACCTCGTGGGTGATGCGCAACCCCACGCCCGATTTCAGGCGGTCGAAATCCGCGATGACGGGCAGCAGCGTCTGGAACTCGAGCAGCTCGTCCGTCACGATGCCGAGCCGGTCTTCCCAGCCGCTGGCGATCTGGCGCACGCGGGTGTTCAGGCGCCCCATGTCGCCCAGCAGGCGCTCGGCCTCCTCAGCCAGCAGCCGGCCCGCCGGCGTGAGTTCGAGCCGGTAGCGCCGCCGGTCGAACAGCAGCGCGTCGTAGCGAGCCTCCAGTTGCCGCGCCGCATGCGACAGGGTCGAAGGCGCCTTGCCCAGCCGCGCCGCCGCCTTCGACAGGCTGCCGCTGGCGCGGATGGCCTGCAGCATCGCGAGTTCGTCCTGAGACAGCATGGACCGAGGTTACAGGGTGCTCATGCCCCCGTCGACGATGAGTTCCGCGCCCACGATGAACGCCGACTCCCGGGCCGACAGGTGCAGCACCGTCGAAGCCAGTTCCTCGGGCGTGCCGAAACGACCCACCGGGATCTGCGCCTGGATGGTGGCCGCGGTGGCCTGCAGCGTCGCCGCGTCCAGACCCAGCTTGCCGTACAGCGGCGTCGAGATCGGCCCCGGGCTGACCACGTTGACGCGCGCGCCGCGCGGCAGCAGCTCGGCCGACAGCGTCTTGGCGAGCGAGATCAGCGCTGCCTTGCTCGCGGCGTACACCGAGGAGTTGGGCATGCCGATGTGGGCGTTGATGGAACCGTTGATCACGATCGCGGCGCCCGGGCGCAGCAGCGGCGCCAGCGCCTGGATCTGGAAGTACGGGCCCTTGACGTTGGCGGCGAAGGTGTCGTCCCACAGCGACTCAGACACCTCGGCGAACGGCGCGAAGCGCGCCACGCCGGCGTTGATGAACACGGCGTCCAGTTCGATGCCCTGTGCCTGCAGGGCCTCCGCCAGGCGCCGGGCTTCCGCCACGCTGCCGGCGTCGTTGCGCAGCGCGATGGCGCCGCGGCCGATGTCGTCCCGGGCACGCGCCAGCGCCTTCTCGTCGCGGCCGGTGATCACGACGCGGGCGCCCTCGCCGGCGTAGGCCTTGGCGGCCGCCAGGCCGATGCCGCTGCTGCCGCCGGTGACGAGCACGGTCTGGTTGTCGAAGCGATTCATGAGAGGTCTCCTGAGCTGGGTGGCGAACGAAGCAGCGAGATCAGGAAGATCGGCCGCCGTCGCCATGAATGCATCGTCGTCGACCGGGCCCGGGAAGCCGTGCCACGCTTTCGATGCAAACGTTCGATGTCGTCGAACGTCTTTCGGAACGCCCGTTCCGCCCGGCGCGGGCGGCTCAGCGCCGGTGCCAGTAGGCCGCCGCCTGGGTGCGACTGTCGAGCGCCAGCTTGGTGAGGATGTTGGCCACGTGGCGCTTCACGGTGTGTAGGCTGAGGCCCAGCGCGCGGGCGATGAGCTTGTTGCTCTGGCCCTCGGCCAGCAGGGCCATCACCTCGCGCTCGCGGGCCGACAGCGGATCGTCCGGCGGCGCTGCGTCGACCACGGCAGCGCGCGGGCCCTCGGCC
>NZ_AZSN01000250.1:0-3524 GCF_000576225.1 Methylibium sp. T29-B
CGGCGTCGATGCGCGCGCCCTCCTCGGTGAGGATCAGCGCGCGCTCGACGGCGTTCTGCAGCTCGCGCACATTGCCCGGCCAGTCGTGCGCCAGCAGCGCGTGGCGCGCCTTGTCGGTGAGCCCGCCGACGCGCCGGCCGTCGCGCGCGCCGATGCGGGCGATGAAGCACTCGGTCAGCGGCGCGATGTCCTCGCGGCGCTCGCGCAGCGGCGGAATGTGCACCGGGTAGACGGCGAGCCGGTAGTACAGGTCCTTGCGGAAGCCGCCGCGCGCCACCGCCGCGGCCAGGTCGACATTGGTCGCCGCGATCACCCGCACATCGACCCGGCGCGTCGTGCTGCCGCCGAGCCGGTCGATCTCGCCCTCCTGCAGCACGCGCAGCAGCCGCGTCTGCGCGCCCGCGCTCAGCTCGCCCACCTCGTCGAGGAACAGCGTGCCCCCGTCGGCGCGCTCGAAACGGCCGGCGCGCGACTGGTGCGCGCCGGTGAACGCGCCTTTCTCGACGCCGAACAGCTCGCTCTCGAGCAGCTCGGCCGGCAAGGCCGCGCAGTTCAGCGCCACGAAGGCCTGCGCCGCGCGCGGGCTGGCGTGGTGCAGCGCGCGCGCGAACATCTCCTTGCCGACGCCGGTCTCGCCGAGCAGCAGCACCGTCGTCGGCGTGGCGGCGGCGCGCTCGGCCAGCGCCCAGGCGGCGCGGAAAGCCGGCGAGCGGCCGATCAGCTCGTGCGGCAGCACCGGCGGGTCCGCCGCGCGCCGCAGCGCAGTGACCTGGCTGCGCAGCGCGACGATCTCCTCGACCACGGAGTCGGGCTGGTAGTAGCGCAGCTCGTCGTCGGCGTCGCCCCGCCAGTCCTCCAGCGGCATGCCGATCACGCGGCAGCCGGTGGCGCTGCCGCACTCGACCTCCTTGTGCAGCACGAAGCGGCCGATCAGCCGCGACACGAAACCCGAGGAATGTCCGCTCTCGACCCAGCACACGGGCCCCTCGTGGCCGCCGAAGTCACGGTCGTGCACATGCGCCTCGATCGAGTGGTTCCAGCGGCAGTCGGTGAAGTAGTGGCGGCGCCCGATGTCGATCTCGACCTCGGTGGGCTCCACCTTCATGATCCCTTCGACCGAGCGCAGCAGCATGCCCAGACGCAGCAGTTCGCAGTCGGGCAAGCCCGGGTAGCGACGCAGCATCATCTCGGCATCGCGCTGCCCCGACGCGAAGGCCATGCGCGTGAGCACGCCGCGCGCGCGCTCCCAGCCCAGCGTCTCGATCAACTGCCGGCGCAGCGAGCCGAGCGCCGACGAGTGCATCAGCAGCATGCGCTCCTCGCCGAGCCAGATCCGAGCCTCGTCGAACGCGAAGTGCACGCTCGCTGCCAGGTCTTCGATGCCCGAACTGCCGGGGGTCCAACCGCGAGGCATCGCGGGCTTGGCCGATCTCATGCCCTTGCTCCTCCTGGCTGCTGGTTGCCTCCGTCGCGGTCCGCGCGGACGCGGTGATCCCGGTTCAGGCCGCGCCGGCCTCCGCGGCGATCAGCTTTTTCAGCAGCCGCCGCACCTTGACCGGCGCCGCGTCGTTGCTCATCAGCACCGGGTTCAGGCCGAAGAACTCCGGCGTGCCCATCTCGCCGTGCACCGCCTCGATGATCGGGCCGTCCTCGGTCTCGAAGGCGGTGTGCATGGCCTGGATCTTCATCTTGTTGAAGTCGCCGTCCTCCTCGACGTGGTTGCGGCGGGTCGCGAACCAGTAGTGCGTGGTGTTGGCGGTCTCGGGCGTGCAGGTGTGCAGGTCGTACTGGCCAATGCAGTTGTCGAGGTCGAGCGCCGCGTCGTTCTGCGTCGCGCCGACCGAGAGCTGGATGTGGGCCGGCGGCGCCCAGGTGATGTCGAAGAACATGCGCGCCTCGGCGGCCGGGTCGGGCATGAAGTTGGCGAAGATCAGCATCGCCGGCGTCTGTTTCCACTCCCAGCGCGCGGAGATGCGATCGGCGCCCTCGCGCATCTGCGGCACCAGCGGCGAGAGCTGGCCGCGGGTGGTGATGATCTCGCCGTGCACATGGTCGATGTGGCTGAGGTCCATCACGTTGTCGATGATGAGCTCGTAGTGGGCCTTCATGTGCATGTAGGTGTAGGCCACGCCGTTGTCGTGGCCCGCGTCGAGCGGCGCGTAGTCGGGCAGGCGGTCGAGGTCGGCCTCGGCCTCGCCCATCCAGATCCACAGGAAGCCGTGGCGCTCCACCAGCGGGAAGCTGCGCACCTTGGCGGCCTTGGGGATCTGGCCGTTGCCGTGCGGGTTCTTCGTGCACTGGCCGGTGCAGTCGAACTGCAGCGCGTGGTACAGGCAGGCCACCTCGTCGCCGATGCGCTTGCCCAGGTGCAGCGGCGCGAAGCGGTGCGGGCAGCGGTCGTGCATCGCGACCGGCGTGCCGTCCTGCTTGCGGTAGATCAGCACCGAGGTGTCGAGGATCTTGCGGTGGAACAGCGCCTCGGGGCCGACCTCGGTGGACAGCGCGGCGACGTACCAGCAGTTCTTCAGGAAGGGCGTCTTCAGCGCGACGGTCTTGGTTTCCATGGGGTCTCCTGGGTCTTGTAGGGAATGGCGGATCAGAGCGCGACGACCAGCCGCGGCGTCTTCGAGCGCGAGCAGCAGGGCGTGAACTGGTCGTTGGCGGCGTGTTCGGCGTCGCTGAAGTACATGTCGCGGTGGTCGGGCGTACCGCCGACGACCTTCAGGATGCAGGTGCCGCACACGCCCTGTTCGCAGGACACCGGCACCTCGACGCCCTGCGCGGCCAGCGCGGCGATCACCGTCTGGCCGGCGGGCACGGTGACGACGCGGCCGCTCGTCGCGAGCTCGATCTCGAAGGCGTCGTCGGCGCCGTGGTCCACCGGCCCGCCGGCGAAGTACTCGAAGTGGATCTGCGCGTCCGCCCAGCCCAGCGCCTTGGCGGTGGCGATCACATGGTCCATGTAGCCCTTGGGCCCGCAGACGTAGAGATGGGTGTCGGCGGCCGGCGCGGCGAGCACGGCCTTGGCATCGAACTTCTGCGCCTTGGCGCCGTCGTCGTGGTGGAAGGCGACGCGCAGCGCGTAGGGCGCGGCGGCGATGCGCTCGGCGAAGGCGGTGCGCGCGCGGCTGCGGGTGCAGTAGTGCATCTCGAAGGACGCGTCCGCGGCGGTCAGCGTCTCGGCCATCGCGAGGATGGGCGTCACGCCGATGCCGCCGGCCAGCAGGATCGAATGCTTCGCCGGCACCAGCGGGAAGTGGTTCTTCGGTGCGCTGATGCGCAGCGGCGTGCTCTCGTGCAGCGCCTCGTGCGCGCAGCGTGAGCCGCCGCGGCCGGCGGCCTCGCGCAGCACGCCGATGCAGTAGCGCTGCGTCTCGCCCGGGCGGTTGCACAGCGAGTACTGCCGCACCATGCCGTTGGGCAGTTCCACGTCGATGTGCGCCCCGGCGTCGAAGGTCGGCAGCGGCCCCCCGTCGGCGCGCCGCAGCACGAAGCTCGCCACGCCCTCGGCCGCCGTCTCGCGT
>NZ_AZSN01000251.1:0-3479 GCF_000576225.1 Methylibium sp. T29-B
CCCTAACGGTTGACACAAGCGGCCTGCCGTAGGCAGGTCCACTTGATGGAATGGTTAGATTCGCTCAGATGCACTGCTGGACATTCGCCGGAAAGATCGCCTTGAACTTGAGAAGATTTTGGATAGTCCAGTTCCTAATGTCGGCAAGTGTTTCGGAGTCGGCATCGATGTCTCCGTCCCGATACACCGCAATTCGGCAGGCGCGGCGGTTGTCAAGGCGTTCCCATTTGAGGTCCAGGCCCAGCGCCGCCGCTATTGCCTCTTTGCGTTGCAAGAGGCAATCGAAGACCTGCTCATTCTTCAACTTGTCGCCAGAGTCAATGTACAACTCAACGCGAACGCGGCCACCTTGCGCGAAGCTGGTCGAGTACTTATAGAGTTTCGAGTTCTCCGACGCGAATGTGTACCAATTCTGCGGCTGTCCTGTGCGGGCGTTTGTGAATTTGTGAACTTCTCGAAGTTCATCAATGAGGCTTTGGAAGTAGGTACGGTAACGCTCCTTTGTCTCTGAAGGCGCAGGGGAGATGTCAGCAACCAGGGAGGCTTCGCTGGGCATCGATACGACGGTCAGGATAAACGCGGGTTTGGACTCGTCGATTCGGATGGCGGAGGCTTGAACCGCAAACAGGCTCAGGCTCTCCTTCAGATTTTGGTTGAGAAAGTCCATAGCCGACTTGTGCTCTGGACGGATAGTCTCAGCGATCCAGACCACCGCGCCTGCGCCAAGCACAGACGCATAGGTAATTAGCTGCCCAAGATGCTTGTGATCCGTGCCGCCATACTGATTTTCGATAACTACGAGCTTGTTGGTTGAAAGATCCCGAGCAACGATGTCGGCGGAGAAGTCGCCTGCCGCAGCTTCGGTGGATTCCAATTCAAGGTCCATGCCTAGTTTGCTGCCCAGTGTGTCCAGGTTCTGTGCGAGCCATGGCGTGAAATGAGATGCTTCGCCCGTCCATAGGTCCTTCAGCGCGACAGGATGAATTGTTCCGAGGTCCAATGGTGCCTCCAGTAGTGGGTTGCGAATCTAACGTTCGAGCTGAGTGGGCCGCCGCCGGCGGAGTAGCCCGGCCCTGGAGGGGACGATATGCGACTGGCCGCGGAAGGGCCAGGCTGCGTAGCCGGTGGAGGACCGCTCGAGCGAGGGGTTAGGCTTCACTCGGGTGCGGCCGAATCTGCGTGGCGATCTGATCGGCCAGCGCGACTATGAGTGCTGAAACGTCTGGACTAATTTCTTCTAGGCAGCGAAGTGACGAAGCCTTCTGCAAGTGCCGACGGACACGGTAATGTGTGACGAGATCACATCGCCAAGCGGTCGATCGAATGCAGCGTTCTACCTCAGCGGCAGCCATCGATCTCATCTGGTCGTCAAGGAAGCACATTAAGGCGCTAGCCTTGGCAATATCGTCAGCGATCATGTCCGGCTGGATCGTCTTGCCGCCAAGCGCTTCGAAAAGGTCTGAGATGCCCGAGACAGCCTCTTTCCCACGTAGGTCAAACGCCAGGACGGGATCATCGCGTGATAGCTCTCTCAACGCCGCCTGGAATGGCTCAGAGATCGCAGCGGACAGCTTTGTAAGTTCTGACTGCATCAGGAGTCGGAGTGCTGCTTGAATCTGTGCTGGGAGGCAGGAAGCTTCAGCCTCACTCACACTGATTCCGCGCTCAGAAAGCAGTCCAACGATCCTGTCGATGTACTGCTTTGGGAAGGTGGAGATGCTGAGCACGCCCCTGGAGAGAAAGTGATGAACTTCCAAGAGGTAGAAAAGCACCGTTCGCGTTGAGCGGCGACGCTCGTGCCGGATCTTTCCACGGTAGCTCAACGCCGCGATAAGAGCGCTTAGCGCTGTTCCTGCAAGGCCAAGGAGTTGGGCGTCCATCTATCGGTAGTCTGTGAAGCCTAACGAATGAAAGGGACTTCCCCGTCCCGAACTAGCCGCGATGCGGCGACCGGCAACGAAGTGCCACGATGGGAAGTGCGAAGTCTCATCAACTCACTCGGAAGGGGAAGTCCATGGCCATTGTCCACATCGGCATCGATCTCGCCAAGAACGTGTTCGCAGTTCATGGAGTGGATGAACACGGCAAGCCGGCGCTGGTGCGGCCCAGCGTGCCGCGCGCAAAGCTGCACGAGCTGATCGCCGCCCTGCCGCCGTGCACGGTGGCAATGGAAGCCTGCTCGGGCGGCCACCACTGGGCCCGGCTGTTCGCTGCGCACGGCCACACCGTGCGACTGATCGCGCGGAAGTTCGTCGCTCCGTACCGCATGAGCAGGGTGCGAGGCAAGAACGATGCGACCGACGCCGCGGTCATCGCCAGCGAGGACGAACGGGCTCGGCAGCTGATGCGCCTGGCGGGCGTGGGTCCGACCACAGCCACGGCGGTGCTGGCCATGATCGGCAATGGCCATGAGTTCCGATGTGGCCGGCAGTTCGCGGCTTGGCTGGGCTTGACGCCGGGGCAGTACAGCTCGGGGGGCAAGACCCGGCTGGGGCGCATCACCAAGGCCGGGGATGCGTATCTGCGAACGATGCTGATCCTGGGCGCCCGCGCCGTGCTGGCTGCGGCGAAGAACAAGACCGACGGTCTGAGCCGCTGGGCGCTCACGCTCGAGGGGCGCCGAGGTTACTGGAAAGCGGTGGTGGCCATCGCGGCCAAGAACGCGCGCATGTGCTGGGCGATGCTGGCCCGGGGCGAGTCGTTCAAGCTGCCAGCGTGAGTCCACCAGCCCCTCCACCGAGAGATCCAGGCCGAAGACTTCCACCGCGTGAACGTGAAGCGTTGATGAGCAAGGTTGGACCTGCGCGAGGAGTGCCTGATCATTTCAAGGCGGCAGCACGGGCTGTCCGCGGCTAACGAATGAGGCCCTCGCGCGCGTCTTTCATCAGGGTCTGCAGCCCGACTCGGCAACGAGCAGCGCTGCATCAATGACCGGTTGTAGTTTGTCCGTCCGCACCTTGGCTCGACGAATCAATGTGACGCACGTGAACGCGGTGCAGGTTATCTCGAAGACGTGAAGTCCAGATGTGAATCGAGCCGCTGCGCGGCTCGATGGACCTCATTCGCTTGACAGATGGGGAAGCCTTATAGTTTGACGTGAGAGGCTCGACCCGGCTTGCCGGGTGACGTCCTCTCGGTGGAATGGTTAGGTGGCATGCAAGAGGAGAAGTTGACATCAGAGTTTAATGCCCAGCTAACCGCATCGCCTCAGGTTCCTACAGATTGCATTCGAGCAATCAAAGGAGAGAACGAGTGGGACATCTCCTCGTCTTCGAACAGCGCCGAAACCAGCACGGCGGCTTGTGTCGAGACACGCCTCGTTACCGTTGCAATGTCGGCTTTTGCTTGTCGCGCCAGCATTGGCAGCCTTCTCAGTTCATCCAGAATGAGGGAAGCGAAGCATACGGAGTAGAAAAGCGCTTCGGAACGGAGCTCGTTTGACAGTGCGCTTAGTTCGCCTCGCTCACCGAGAACTAGGG
>NZ_AZSN01000252.1:0-3465 GCF_000576225.1 Methylibium sp. T29-B
CCGGCGGGCTGGGCGCCGGGATGATCGCCGCCGACGCCGGCAGCCCGCGCGATCCGCCCTGAGGCGCGGGTCCTCGTGACTTTGGTGTAATGGCCGCGCGCCGGCAGCCCTGCCAGGCATCACCAGGAGACCCGCATGACCACCGCGTCCACCACCCTGAGAGATCTCGTCGGCCTCGGCCACCGTCCGGCCGCGCTGGGCGAGGCCGCGCTGATCATGATCGACTGCCAGAACACCTACCGGCAGGGCGTGATGCAGCTGACCGGCGTGGAAGAGGCGCTGGTCGAGGCGCGCAAGCTGCTGGAGATCGCCCGCGCGCGCAGGATGCCGATCTTCCACATCCAGCACGACGCCGGGGCCGGCTCGCCCTACGACGTGCGGGCCGAGATCGGCGCCATCTCGGCCGAGGTGGCACCGATCGCCGGCGAGCCGGTCATCACCAAGAACTACCCCAACTCCTTCGTGCAGACCGACCTCGACGAACGGCTCAAGGCGCTGGGCATCCAGCAGATCGTGCTGGCCGGCTTCATGACGCACATGTGCATCAACTCCACCGCGCACGGCGGCTTCAACCTCGGCTACGCGCCGACGGTGGTGGCCAGCGCGACCGCGACGCGCGCGCTGCAGGGGCCGAACGGCAAGGTGCTGACGGCGCGCGAGGTGCACGACGGCGCGCTGGCGTCCACGCGCGACCTGTACGCGGCGGTGGTGGACTCGGTGGCCGACCTCGGCAGCTGAGTCCGCGCGGGGCGTCGCGGCACCGAAAGGAGGGCCTCACGGTGTTCACCTACGTCTGCCTCGGCAGCGCCGACCTGCCCCGCGCCGCGCGCTTCTACGACGCGACGATGGCCACGCTGGGCCTGCAGCGCTGCGACACCAGCGACGAGCCCGACTGGGACGGCTGGATCGGCTGGGGCACCTACCAGCAGCACGGTGCGACGGAGATCGCGCTGTGGCTGTGCGAACCGTTCGATGGCCGGCCGGCCACGGTGGGCAACGGCACGATGGTGGCGCTGCGGGCGCGCAGCTGGGCCGAGGTCGATGCCTTCCACGCGGCGGCGCTGGCGCACGGCGGCCGCTCGGAAGGCGCGCCGGGCCTGCGCCCGCAGTACAACGCCGACTTCTACGCAGCCTATGTGCGCGACCCCGACGGCCACAAGCTCGCCGTCGTCTGCCGCGGCCAGACCGAGCCGGCCGCATGACGACGCCGACCCTGCGCATCGCCCTCGTCTCCGACATCCACGGCAACCTCGCCGCGCTCGAGGCGGTGGTGGCCGACATCGGCCGCCGCGGCGTGGACCGCACGGTCAACCTCGGCGACAGCCTGTCGGGGCCGCTGCTGCCGCGCGAGACGGCGCGCTTCCTGATGGCGCAGGACTGGCTGCAGCTGGCCGGCAACCACGAGCGCTACGTGCTCGGCGGCGGCGCGCTGCCGCGCGAGCCCTCGGACGCCTATGCGCACGCGATGCTCGGCCCCGCCGAAGTCGACTGGCTGCGCACGTTGACGCACCGGCACGCGCTGGCCGACGACGACGCGTTCCTGTGCCACGGCACGCCGGCGCACGACGACGTCTACTTCTTCGAGACCGTGACGCCGCACGGCCTGCGCGCCGCGACGGCCGACGAGGTGGAGGCGCGCCTGGGCGAGGTGCGTGCGGCGCTGGTGTGCTGCGGGCACACCCACACGCCGCGCCTGCTGCGCAGCCGGCACGGCCAGCTGCTGCTCAACCCCGGCAGCGTGGGCCTGCCGGCCTACGACGACGCGCGGCCCTTCCCTCACGCCGTGGAGAACGGCGCACCGGACGCGCGCTATGCGATCGCCGAACGCGGCGCCGACGGCCGCTGGTCGGCCGAGTTGATCGCCGTGCCCTACGACCACACGGCGATGGCGATGCTGGCGGAACGGCGCGCGCGGCCCGAATGGGCGCATGCGCTGCGCTGGGGCCGCCTGCCGTGAACGGCCTTCCCGCTCACGAGGCCGCATCGCGATGAAGACCTTCGCCGTGCTGGTAGCGCTGGCCGCCTGGGGACACCTGCTGTTCTGGCGCCCGGCGCCTTGGGTGAGCTGGCTGCTGTTCATGGCCTTCCTCGTGCTCGGCAGCCTGTTCACGCTGGCAGGCGGCTTCAGCTACTGGTGGGACTCGGGGATGCGGCCCTCCCAGCGCAGCGCGGTGGTGCTGGTGTGCGGCCTGCTCACGCTGGCGGCGCAGGCGGGCCGCCTGTTCAAGTCGCTCTCCGACGACGACCTCGCCTGAGGCCCGGCCGCCGCGTCTCAGGCCGCGCCGCGCTTGAGCTTGCCGAGCGCCATCGCCGCCGCGGAGGTGCGCGTCTCGACGCCGAGCTTGGCGAACACGTGCTCCAGGTGCTTGTGCACGGTGCGCGGGCTGGTGCCGAGGATGTCGCCGATGTCGCGGTTGGTCTTGCCCTGGGCCACCCAGTGCAGCACCTCGGCCTCACGGCCGGTGAGCCGGAACGCGACCGCCAGGCCCTCGATGCTGGCGCGGTCGTTCGACTCGGTCAGCACCAGCAGCCACTCGTCCTCGCCGGTGGCCTCGTGCAGCGCGAAGCTCACGCGGCGGCCGTCGCGCGCCAGCACGATGGGGTAGCCGGTCTGCTCGGTGGCTGCCAGCACCGCCTGCGCCTGCATCCAGTCGAGCAGGGTCTCGCTGAGCACCGGGCCGCGGGTGCCGGCCTCGCGCGTGGCGTCCAGCGCCTGCAGCAGCTCGCGCGCCAGCGGCGTCTGCCACAGCACGCGGCCGTCGCCGGCGCGCACGGTGATGACGGCGTGGCCGAAGGCGTCGAGCGCGCTGCGCGCCTGCCGTGCCTGGCGCGCGCCGCGGACGTGCGCGGCGATGCGCGCGATGACCTCGCGCGGGCGGATCGGCTTGGTCACGTAGTCCACGCCGCCGGCCTCGAACGCCGCCTCCACATGCTCGGTCTCGGCCAGACCGGTCATGAAGACGATGGGGATGTGCGCGGTGGCGGCGTCGCGCTTGAGCCGACGCGCGACCTCGAAGCCATCCATGCCGGGCATCAGCGCGTCGAGCAGCACCACGTCGGGCCGCGCGTGGGCGGCGCGCTCCAGCGCGGCCTCGCCGCTGGTGGCGACCAGCACGGTATAGCCGGATTCGTCGAGCGCATCGTGCAGCACCGAGACGTTGTCCGGCACGTCGTCGACGATCAGCACCACGTCGCTGTTCTCGCCGAGGCGCATGCGCTCCGGCCCGCGCGGCACGTTGGGGTCGGCGGGAGAGTCAGGCGGCCGCGGCAGCATCTTCGGGTTCCTCGTCTCGGGGATTCAGCAGCGCACGGATGGCGTCGAAGCGGAACTGCTGTGCCAGCTCGCGCACCGGGCCGGTCCAGGCCGCGGCGGCCGGGTCCTCGGCCTCGATCGCGCTCAGCTCGCCGAGCAGGCCGCGCAGGTAGCCCAGCCGCGCCAGTTCGTCGAGCGCCGCGCGGCGCGCC
>NZ_AZSN01000253.1:0-3337 GCF_000576225.1 Methylibium sp. T29-B
GCTGGGCGCGGGCAGGCTCGGCGTGGCAGCGGCCGGCCGCGACACCGCGCCATGCGCATCGACGCGGAACACCGAGACCGAAGCGGCCAGACGGATCGCCTGATCCTTCAGGCTCTCGGCGGCGGCGGCGCTCTCCTCCACCAGCGCGGCGTTCTGCTGCGTCATCTGGTCGAGGTTGGTCACCGCGGTGTTGACCTGACCGATGCCGTCCGACTGCTCGGCGGCGGCGGCCGTGATCTCACCGATGATGTCGGACACACGCTGCACCGAACCCACGATCTCGCTCATCGTGCGGCCGGCATCGGCCACCAGCTTGCTGCCCGACTCGACCCGCTCGACGCTCGCACCGATCAGGTCCTTGATCTCCTTGGCGGCCTGGGCGCTGCGCTGCGCCAGGTTGCGCACTTCGCCGGCCACCACCGCGAAGCCGCGGCCCTGCTCACCGGCACGGGCGGCCTCGACCGCCGCGTTCAGTGCGAGGATGTTGGTCTGGAAGGCGATGCCGTCGATCACGCCGATGATGTCGGCGATCTTCTTGCTGCTCGCGTTGATGTCGTCCATCGTCGACACGACCTGCGACACCACCTGGCCGCCCTTGGCCGCCGTGGCCTGGGCCGACGACGCGAGCTGGTTGGCGGTGCGGGCGGACTCGGCGGTCTGCTTGACCGTGCCGGTGAGCTGCTCCATCGAGCTCGCGGTTTCCTGAAGGTTGCTCGCGGTCTGTTCGGTGCGGGCGCTGAGGTCCTGGTTGCCGGTCGCGATCTCGCTGCTGGCGGTGGTGATGCTGTCGGTGCTCAGGCGCACCGCGCTCACCATGTCGCGCAGCGAGGTCTGCATCCTGCCCAGGCTGCGCTGCAGGTCGGCCACCTCGTCGCGGCCCGTGGCGTCGATGGGTTGCGACAGGTCGCCGGCGGCGATCGCCTGCGTGCTGGCCGCAGCGCGGCGCAGCGGCGCCGTCACGGACCGGGTCAGGACCCAGGCGCTCAGGCTGCCGAGGACGATGGACACACCGGCCAGCACCAGCAGCATCAGCTTGCTGCGCTGCACGTCGGCCTTCACCGCAGCGGCGCTCTGCACGGCCAGCTCGCGCTCGAAGTTACTGAAGTCCTCGATGGCCGCCAGGTAGACCTTGGAGGCCGGCAGCAGGCTCTTCTCCAGGAGCAGCTCGACCGCCGCGACGTCGCCGGCCTTCAGCAGGGCCAGCGCCGCTTCGCGTTGGTCGATGTAGACCTTGCGCTTCCCTGAGATGTCGGCAAACAGTGCCTTGCTGCGCTCATGGCTCAGCTCGGCCTCCAGTTCCTTCTGCACGCGCGTGATCTGCTCGCTGGTGTCCTTCATCTGCGGCGTGAGGAACGCGCTCATCTGCGGCAGGCCACCCGACTTCACGATCGCGATGGTGCGGCTGACGTTGAGCGTGGTCAGGTTCTTCCATTCGTCGGCCCGCGCCACGCGATGCTCCACGTCGAGCGCGCTGTCGAAGCCCCGTTCGGTCATCACGAGTCGCGAGAACGAGAGCATGACGATCAGCACCAGCAACAACAGCACGGTGCCGAAGCCTGCCCCGAGTCGGGCGCCGATCTTCAGTTGGTCGAGTTTCATCTTGGAGTCTTTCCGGGAGAGCGGGAATCGGTTCGGGCGGAGACGGCCCCTCAGTGGCGCGAGCGCCGCACCAGCGATCCCACGTCGAGGATGAGGGCGACGCGGCCGTCACCCATGATGGTGGCGCCGGAGATGTCGTCGACCTTGCGGTAGTTGGCCTCGAGGTTCTTCACCACCACCTGCTGCTGGCCGATCAGCTCGTCCACCAGCAGCGCGATGCGGCCGCCCTCGGCCTCGATCACGACCATGATCTCGCTGGCATGCTCGTCGTTCGAGCGCGGCACGTGGAACAGCTGCTCGAGCTCGAGCACCGGCATGTATTCCTCGCGCACCTCGACCACGCGGCCGCTGCCGCCGACGGTCTTGATGACGTTCTCGCCGACCTGGAAGCTCTCGACCACGCTGGACAGCGGCAGGATGTAGACCTCGTCGCCGACACCCACGCTCATGCCGTCCATGATGGCCAGCGTGAGCGGCAGGCGCACCGCGACGCGCATGCCGTAGCCTTCGGCCGAGTCGATCTCGACGGTACCGCCGAGCGAGGCGATGTTCTTCTTGACCACGTCCATGCCGACACCGCGGCCGGACACATCGGTCACCACCTCGGCGGTGGAGAAGCCGGGCTCGAAGATCAGCGCCCAGACCTCGCCGTCGCTCAGCGAGTCGGGGGCATGCAGACCGCGTTCGCGCGCCTTCTTCAGCAGCTTCTCGCGCGACAGGCCCTTGCCGTCGTCGCGCACCTCGATGACGATGCTGCCGCCCTGGTGGGACGCCGCCAGCGTGATCGTGCCGACCTCGGGCTTGCCCTTGGCGCGGCGTTCCTCCGGCATCTCGATGCCGTGGTCGCAGGAGTTGCGCACCAGGTGGGTCAGCGGGTCGGTGATCTTCTCGACCAGGCTCTTGTCCAGCTCGGTCGCTTCGCCCTGCGTCACCAGCTCGACCTGCTTGCCGAGCTTGCTGGCCAGGTCGCGCAGCATGCGCGGGAAGCGGCTGAACACCGTCTGCATCGGGATCATGCGGATCGACATCACCGCTTCCTGCAGGTCGCGGGTGTTGCGGTCCAGCGCCGTCAGGCCCGAGACCATGCTCTGGTAGAGCACAGGATCGAGGTGGGTGCTGTTCTGCGCCAGCATGGCCTGGGTGATGACGAGCTCGCCCATCAGGTTGATCAGCTGGTCGACCTTCTCGACCGACACGCGGATCGACGATGCCTCCAGCGTGGCGGCCGGGGCCTTGCCCTCGGCCTTGCCGGCCGCCTTCGGAGCGCCTGCAGCCACCGCCGGTGCTGCGGCCTCGGTGGGCGGCTGGGTGGAGGCGCCAGGCGCACCGGGCGCGTTGTCGAAGAAGCCGAAGCCCGGGTCTTCCTCGGTCATCGGCGATCCGGGTGCGTTGGGATAGAAGCCGTAGCCCGGCGCGACGCGCTCGCCGCTCCAGGGGCGCAGTTGCACCTCCTCGCGCGCCACGTGGAAGCCGAACAGGTCGAGCAGGTCGGCGTCGCTGCTGGGCGTGGTGACGCGGAAGCGCCGCAAGCCGTCCTGAGGCATGCCACCGTCGATCGGATCGATGGTGCCGAGGCCCTCGATCTCCTTGAAGAGCTCGACGATGCTGTCGGCCAGTTCGGGCTTTTGCAGCGGCCCGAGCGTCAGCTCGAGGATGCGGTCGCCGTTCATCGTGACCGGCACGTCGTCCGCCGCCTCGGCGGAGGCCGGCGCCGGCGCCGGCGCCGGCGCCGGTGCCG
>NZ_AZSN01000254.1:0-3310 GCF_000576225.1 Methylibium sp. T29-B
CCGACCTGGCTGGCGCGCGCGGCCTGGTGCTGGCGCCTCGCCGGTGCGCTGGGCGGGTGCTGCTGACGCTGCTGCTGTCGCGCGGCGCCCAGCACACGGTGCGGCTGCTGTTGGCCGGCGTGGTGGTGGGCGTGGTGCTCGGCGCGTTCGGTGACCTGGCGACGATGGCGGCGCCCGAGGCCCTGCGCGGCAAGCAGGCCTTCATGCTCGGCAGCACCGGTTTCCTGGGCTGGACCAGTGTCGGCCTGCTGACCGTTGGCCTGGCGCTGACGCTGCCGCTGGCGTGGCGGCTGGCGCGCGTGCTGGATGCACTGACGTTGGGCATCGACAGCGCCGTGAGCCTGGGCCTCGCGCTGCCGACGCTGCGCATGGTGCTGGTGACGGTGCTGGCGTTGGCGACCGGGCTCGCGGTGTCGCAGGCCGGACTGGTGGCCTTCGTCGGCCTGGTGTCGCCGCACCTGGTGCGGCGCTTCGTGCCGGCGACGCAGAGCTTCACGCTGGTCGCCAGCGCCGCGGCCGGTGGCTGCCTGCTGCTCGCGGCCGACGTGCTGGCGCGCAGCCTGATCGCGCCGCAGGAGCTGCCGGTCGGTGTGCTGACCGCGGTGCTCGGCGGCGGCTACCTGCTGTGGCTGCTGCACCGCCGGGGGATGGCATGAACGCGCCGGTCGCGCCGCGCGAGACAGGCGGGCCGGGCCCGACCCTGCGCGCCGACGGCCTGCAGGTCGCGCTGGGCGACCACCCGGTGCTGCACGACCTGTCGCTGAGCCTGGAACCGGGCTGGACCGCCATCGTCGGCCCCAACGGAGCCGGAAAGTCCACGCTGCTGCGCACGCTGGCCGGGCTGCTGACGCCGGCGCGCGGCAGCGTGTGGCTGCAGCAGCGGCGGCTGGCCGAATGGCCGGCACGCGAGCGTGCACGGCGTATCGCCTGGCTGGCGCAGCAGGGCGACACCAGCGGCGACCTCACGGTGCGCGAGACGGTGCAGCTCGGCCGCCTGCCGCAGCTCGGCCTGTTCGCGCTGCCGGGGCCGGCCGACGAGGCCATCGTCGACGAGGCCATGGCCGCCACCGAGTGCAGTGCCTGGCAGCACGCCCGCCTGCACGAGCTGTCGGGCGGCGAGCGCCAGCGCGTGCTGCTGGCGCGCGCGCTGGCGGTGCGTGCGCCGGTGCTGCTGCTCGACGAGCCGACCACCCATCTCGACCCACCGCACCAGGTGGCGCTGGTCCGGCTGCTGCGCCGGCTGGCGCGCGGCCACACGGTGGTCAGCGTGCTGCACGACCTGCCGCTGGCACTGCAGGCCGACCGGCTGGTGGTGCTGCAGGCCGGGCGCCTGCGCGCCGAGGGCGCGCACGACGATCCGGCGCTGCACCACGCGCTGGTCGACGTGTTCGACGGCGCGCTGCGCATCGAGCCGCTGCCGAGCCCCGGCGGCGTGCAGCGCTACATCACCGTGCCCCACCTGCCCGCCGACGCGGCGCCCTGAGACGATGAACGGACGCACACGATCGACCGCGCGGGCCGTCATGGTGCTCGGCACCACCAGCGGGGCCGGCAAGAGCTGGCTGGCGACGGCGCTGTGCCGCTGGTACGCGCGCCAGGGCCTGAAGGTCGCGCCCTTCAAGGCGCAGAACATGAGCAACAACGCGCGCGTGGTGCCGGGCAGCGGGGGCCGGCTCGGCGAGATCGGCAGCGCGCAGTACTTCCAGGCGCTGGCCGCCCGGGTGCTGCCCGACGTGCGCATGAACCCGGTGCTGCTGAAGCCCGAGAACGACACCGGCAGCCAGGTCGTCGTGCTGGGCGAGGTGCGTGCCGACCTCGCGGCCGTGCCGTGGCGCGAGCGCAGCGAGCGGCTGTGGCCGTTCGCGCAGGACGCGCTGCTGGCGCTGATGGCCGAGAACGACGTGGTGGTGATCGAGGGCGCCGGCTCGCCGGCCGAGATCAACCTGCACGCCAGCGACTACGTCAACATGCGCACCGCGCAGGCGGCGCGGGCCGCCTGCCTGCTGGTGAGCGACATCGACCGTGGCGGCGCGTTCGCCCACCTCTACGGCACGCACCAGCTGCTGCCGGCGGCGGAGCGGGCACTGCTGCGGGGCTATGTGCTGAACCGCTTCCGCGGCGACGCGCGGCTGCTCGAGCCGGGGCCGCAGCAGCTGCTGGCGCTGACCGGCGTGCCGACCCTCGCGGTGCTGCCGATGTGGCGCGGCCACGGACTGCCCGAGGAAGACGGCCTGCACGACGAGGGCCCCGGCTGGCAGCGCGGCGCCGTCGATGCCGCGGCCAGCCTGCGCATCGCCGTCGTGGCCTACCCGCGCATCAGCAACCTCGACGAGTTCCAGCCGCTGCGCCAGCTGCGCGGCGTGCAGCTGCGCTGGGCGCGCAGTGCGGAAGAGCTGGCGGGCGCCGACTGGATCGTGCTGCCCGGCTCCAAGCACACCAGCGGCGACCTGGCCTGGCTGCGCGAGCAGCGCATCGACGCGGCGCTGGCGCGCCATGCCGCCGCGCGCCGCCCGGTGCTGGGGCTGTGCGGCGGCCTGCAGATGCTGGGTGAGGCGCTGGTCGACCCGCACGGCGTGGAGGGCGAGAACGGCGAGGGCAATGCGCCGGGGCTGGGCCTGCTGCCGCTGGTCACGGCCTTCGAGCCCGACAAGCTGCTGCGCCGCACCGACGCCTGCTTCGATGGTGTGGGCGACGAATGGAGCATGCTGCGCGGCGTGCAGTTCGGCGGCTACGAGATCCGCCACGGCCGCAGCGTGCAGCACCCGGCGCTGCCAGCGGCGGCGGTGGCGCTGCGCAATGCCGAGGGCGAAGCCATCGGCTGGCAGCAGGGCAGCGTGCTGGGCCTCTACGCGCACGGCCTGTTCGAATCGACCGAGGTGCTGCGCGCGCTGTTCGGTGCGCGCGTGCGCGGCCTCGAGTCGGTGTTCGACGGACTGGCCGATTCATCGACCGTCATTCGAGCCGGGCGCGCTGATGCGGCTGCTGGCCGACGCCGAACCCGAACCCGGGAAGGATTGAGATGGACTGGACACCGCCCGCCGTCGCGCCCCGCGCTGACGCAGTGCTCACCGCTCGCCTGCGGCAGCGCATCGACCACCTGACCAAGCCGCTCGGCGCGCTGGGCCAGCTGGAGGCGCTGATGCTGCAGGCCGGCCTGCTGCAGGGCCGCGTGGACCCTCGGCTGGACGCACCGCAGGTGCTGGTGTTCGCGGCCGACCACGGCCTCGCGGCGCGCGGCGTGTCGGCCTACCCGAGCGACGTGACCGCGCAGATGGTCGAGAACTTCCTCGCCGGCGGCGCGGCGATCAGC
>NZ_AZSN01000255.1:0-3286 GCF_000576225.1 Methylibium sp. T29-B
CCGCGGCGCTCGGCACCTGGCCGCTGGCGCGTGCACAGTCCTCGGGCGCGGCGCGCGAGCCGCTGCGCGTGGGCTACCAGAAGTCGGCCAGCCTGTTCGTGCTGCAGAAGGCGCAGGGCTCGCTGGAGAAGAAGCTCGCGCCGCTGGGCGTGGGTGTGAAGTGGGTCGAGTTCCCGGCCGGGCCGCAGTTGCTGGAAGGCCTGAACGTCGGCTCGGTCGATATCGGCCATGTGGGCGAGGCGCCGCCGATCTTCGCGCAGGCGGCCGGCGCCGACTTCGTCTACATCGGCCACGACCCGGCCGCGCCGGAGGCTGAGGCCATCGTCGTGCCGCAGGGCTCGGCGATCAGGAGCGTGGCCGAGCTCAAGGGCAGGAAGGTCGCGCTGAACAAGGGCTCGAACGTGCACTACCTGCTGGTGCGCGCGCTCGAGAAGGCCGGCCTGAAGTACGCCGACATCCAGCCGGTCTTCCTGCCGCCGGCCGATGCGCGTGCCGCCTTCGAGAAGGGCGCGGTCGATGCCTGGGCGATCTGGGATCCCTTCCTCGCCGCGGTCGAGAAGCAGACCGGTGCGCGCGTGCTGGTCGACGGCCGCAACGGCGTCGCCAACAACTACCTGTTCTACCTGGCCGAGCGCAAGTTCGTGCAGAAGAACGGCGACGTGATCCAGGCGCTGTTCGCCGATTCGCAGGAGCAGGGCCGCTGGCTGAAGGCCGACTTGAAGCGCGCCGCGGCGATCATTGCGCCACTGCAGGGCCTGGACCCGGAGATCGTCGAGCTCGCGCTGCGCCGCTACAACTTCAATGTCACGCCGCTCAGCGAGCAGGTCGCGGCGCAGCAGCAGCAGATCGCCGACGTGTTCCACGAGCTCAAGCTGATCCCCAAGCCGATCCGCGTGGCCGACGCGCTGCCCGCGGTGCGCGTCGCGCAGAAGCAGCCCTGAGGTCACGGCGATGAGCTTCCATCGACATGCGTTGTTCGCCGGCGTGCTGGCGCTGGCCACCGGGCTGCTGGGGTTCGCGCCGGAGGCGCACAGCCAGCCAGCCGCACCGAAGGAGATCCGCATCGGCTTCCAGAAGAGCGCCGTCAACCTGGTGATCCTCAAGCAGCAGGGTGCGCTGGAGAAGCGCTTCCCCGACAGCAAGGTGTCGTGGATCGAGTTCCCGGCCGGGCCGCAGCTGCTGGAGGCACTGGCGGTCGGCAGCCTGGAGATCGGCCTGACCGGCGACTCGCCGCCGGTGTTCGCGCAGGCGGCCGGCAAGGACCTGCGCTACGTCGGCGCCGAGCCGCCCAAGCCGCAGAGTTCGGCCATCCTCGTGAAGCCCGACTCGCCGCTGCGCACGCTGGCCGACCTGAAGGGCAGGAAGGTCGCGTTCCAGAAGGGCTCCAGCGCGCATTACCTCGTGGTGCGCGCGCTGGCGCAGGCCGGGCTGCAGTGGAGCGACATCACGCCGATCTACCTGCCGCCGTCGGACGCGCGTGCCGCCTTCGAGCGCGGCAGCGTCGACGCCTGGGCCATCTGGGACCCCTACTACGCCGCGACCGAGCTCGACATCCAACCGCGCGTGCTGAGCAATGGCGTGGGCCTGTCGGGCAACAACTCCTTCTACCTGGCATCGACCGCGTTCACGCAGAACCACCCGCAAGCGGTGCAGGTCCTGCTCGACGAGCTGACGCAGGCCGATGCCTACGTGCAGTCGCACCGCAAGGAGTCCGCGCAGTTCATCGCCGACTTCAGCGGCCTGAGCCTGGCGACGGTGCACCTGTTCATTTCGCGCCGCCCGCCATCGCCGGTGAAGCCGCTGTCGCCGGCGCTGGTGGCCGACCAGCAACGCGTGGCCGATGCCTTCCAGCAGCTCGGGCTGATCCCCAAGCCGGTGGCGGTGGCCGAGATCGTGTGGCAGCCCGGCGCCCCGGGGGCGGCGCGCCTCGCGAACGCCGCCCGCTGAGACAACAAGAACGACACGACCGAAGACGAAGGAGAGACGAGCGATGAAGCTGCTCTGGTTCATTCCCACCCACGGCGACTCGCGCTACCTCGGCAGCGCGCAAGGCGCACGCGCTGCGGACTACAACTACTTCCGCCAGGTCGCGATCGCGGCCGACAGCCTGGGCTACGAGGGCGTGCTGATCCCGACCGGTCGCTCCTGCGAGGACCCGTGGGTCGTGGCGTCCAGCCTGATCGGCGAGACGCGGCGCCTGAAGTTCCTGGTCGCCTTGCGGCCGGGGCTGGTGGCGCCGTCGCAGTCGGCCCGCATGGCGGCCACTTTCGATCGGCTGTCCGGCGGGCGCCTGCTGGTGAACCTGGTGACCGGCGGCGACGCCGAGGAGCTGGCCGGCGACGGCCAGTTCCTGAGCCACGCCGAACGCTACGAGCAGTCGGTCGAGTTCATGAAGATCTGGCGCGAGGTGATCGCGCGCTCGCACGAGCCGCAGAACGCGGTCGACTTCGACGGCAAGCATCTGCAGGTGAAGGGCGCGAAGCTGCTCTACCCGCCGATCGCGAGGCCCTATCCGCCGCTGTTCTTCGGCGGCTCGTCGGAGGCGGCGCACGAGCTGGCGGCCGAGCAGTTCGACACCTACCTCACCTGGGGCGAGCCGCCGGCCGCGGTGGCCGAGAAGGTGGCCGACATCCGGCGCCGCGCGGCGAAGCACGGGCGCACGCTGAGCTTCGGCATCCGCCTGCACGTGATCGTGCGCGAGACCGAGGACGAGGCCTGGCGCGCTGCCGGTGCATTGCTCTCGCACCTGGACGACGCCACCATCGCCGCCGCACAGCAGCGTTTCGGGCAGATGGATTCGGTGGGCCAGCGCCGCATGGCCGAGCTCAACAAGGGCAAGTTCAACCGCGCCAACATCCGCGAGGGCCTGGAGATCTCGCCCAACCTGTGGGCCGGCGTGGGCCTGGTGCGCGGCGGCGCCGGCACGGCGCTGGTCGGCAACCCCGAGCAGGTGGCCGCGCGCATCAAGGAGTACGCGGCGCTCGGGCTCGATCACTTCATCCTGTCGGGCTATCCGCACCTTGAAGAGGCTCACCGCGTGGCCGAGCTGGTGTTCCCGCTGCTGCCGCTGCAGCGCGAGACCGGCGCGGCGGCGGCGACCCATGTGCTCAGCGGGCCGTTCGGCGAGATCGTCGCCAACAGCTTCGTGCCGCCGCCGGCCGTCGCGCCGGTGCGCGTGAGTGCCAGCTGATCGACGGCCGGAAGGAGCCCACCATGTTCGTCATCGATGCCGCCGAGCCCGCGCCGGCGAGCGGTGCCGCGCCGTCCCGGCTTGCGCCGCGACGGA
>NZ_AZSN01000256.1:0-3270 GCF_000576225.1 Methylibium sp. T29-B
CGCGACGCGCTGGCACGGCCCCGGCTGGGTGCTGCTGGGCGACGCCGCCCACGTGGTGCATCCGCTGGCCGGCCAGGGCCTGAACCTGGGGCTGGCCGATGTCGACACGCTGTGCGCGGTGATCGCCGAGCGCCAGCAGCGCGAGGCCTGGCGTTCGCTGGGCGACGAACGGCTGCTGGCGCGCTACGCCCGCCGCCGCGCCGCGCCCACCTGGGCGATGGGCCGCGTGACCGACGGCCTGCTGCAACTTTTTGCCCACGAGAGCACCCCGGTGAAGGAACTCCGCAACCGCGGCCTGACTCTCGTGAATCACCTGCCGGGGCTCAAGCGCTGGCTCACCGACCGCGCGTTGCGGGGCTGACGCCCCTCCCGACCCGCGCGCACCGAGGATCACCATGAAGTTCAAGACAGCCGCGCTGGCGGCGGCAACGGTCGCAGCCATCGCCACCACCCTCGCGTTGACGGCCGTGGCCCAGGTGCCGCAGGAGGCGGCGATCCGCAAGGCGCTCGGCGAGCGCCTGAACAGCAGCGCGAAGATCGACGAGGTCAACAAGGCCCCGATCGCCGGCCTGTTCGAGGTGCGCATCGGCAACGACGTCTTCTACACCGACGCGAGGGCGCCTACCTGATCCGCGGCGAGATCCTCGACCTGAAGACCAAGCGCAACCTGACCGAGGAGCGCGTCGCCAAGCTCACCGCGATCGACTTCGCCTCGCTGCCGCTGAAGGACGCGGTGGTGTGGAAGACCGGCAGTGGCGCGCGCAAGATCGCTGTCTTCGCCGACCCGAACTGCGGCTACTGCAAGCGCTTCGAGAAGGAGCTCTCGAACGTCAAGGACCTGACGGTCTACACCTTCCTGCTGCCCATCCTGGGCGGCGATTCGCCGGACAAGGCGAACGCGATCTGGTGCGCCAAGGACGCCTCGGTGGCGTGGCGTGCGTGGATGGTCGACGGCGTGCAGCCGCCCAAGCTGCTGGGCGCCTGTGCGTCGCCGGTGGAGCGCAATGTCGAGCTGAGCCGCAAGCACCGGGTCAACGGCACGCCGGCCATCGTGTTCGAGGACGGCACCCGCGTGCCGGGCATGCTGACGGCGCCGCAGCTCGAGAAGCAGCTCGCCGGCATCGGCAAGTCCTGAGCCGGGCGAGCGGAGTGCCGCAGCGCGCGTGCGCGGCTGCGGCGACAATCCGCCCGCGCTCCGAACTTCCTTGATGGCCCCGTGGGATCCGCCTCTTCCGCCGACGTCAACCTGCCGCCGCACCCGCTGGCACTGCGCCTCGCTATGCCGGCCTGATCCCCTTCGTGCTCGGCGCGCTGCTGACATGGCTGGTGCGGCCCGATGCGCACCCCTACGTGACCGATGCGCTGGCCAAGTACGCGGCGCTGATCGTGTCCTTCCTGGGGGGCGTGCACTGGGGTCTGGGCCTGCGGCAGCGGGTGCCCTCGCCGAGCCGGTTCGCCTGGGCCGTGCTGCCGATGCTGCTGGCCTGGATCGCGGTGGTGATGCCGCCGTACGCCGGCCTTGCGCTGCTCGGTGCGCTGCTGGTGGTCTGCTACCTCGTCGATCGCCGCATCTACCCGGCCCACGGCCTGGGAGCCTGGCTGGTGCTGCGCTTCCGGCTCAGCGCAGTCGCCAGCCTCGGCTGCTTCATCGCCGCGGCCGGCAGCTGACGCCCGCCTCTCATCTCCTTCCGGAACCGAGTTCTCGATGATCCGTTACCGCCTCGAGGTGGCCGACGCCCTGGCCCACCAGTTCCGCGTCACCCTCACCATCGCGCAGCCGGCCGAAGAGCAGGCGCTGAGCCTGCCGGTGTGGATTCCTGGCAGCTACCTGGTGCGGGAGTTCGCCCGCCACCTGTCCCAGCTCGAGGCGCGCCAGGGCGATCGCACCGTGCCCCTGATCCAGAGCGACAAGGCCGGCTGGGTGGCGCACTGCCGCGGCCGTGGCGCGCTGGTGGTGAGCTACGTGGTCTACGCCTTCGACACCTCGGTGCGTGCGGCCTACCTCGATGCCAGGCGCGGCTTCTTCAACGGCACCGGCGTGTTCCTGCGCGTGCACGGACGCGAGCACGAGCCGCACCGGCTGCGGATCGCCGGGCTGCCCAGGGGCTGGCAGGTCGCAACAGCGCTGCCGCTCGCCGGCGCGGACCACGAGGCGGCCGGCTACGACGAACTGGTCGACCACCCGGTGGAGCTGGGCCGCTTCTGGCGCGGCAGCTTCAAGGCGGCGGGGGTGCCGCACGAGTTCATCGTGGCCGGAGTGCTGCCCAGCTTCGACGGCGAGCGCCTGCTGGCCGACACCCGGCGCATCTGCGAGGCGCAGATCGCCTTCTGGCACGGCGGCAAGAAGCCGCCGTTCAAGCGCTACGTCTTTCTGCTCAACGCGGTGGACGACGGCTACGGCGGCCTGGAGCACCGCGCCAGCACCGCGCTGATCGCCAACCGCCGCGACCTGCCGCGCAACGGCATGAAGTCGGCGCCCGACGGCTACGTGACGTTGCTGGGCCTGATCAGCCACGAGTACTTCCACACCTGGAACGTCAAGCGGATGCGGCCGCGCGACTTCGAGTGCTACGACTACACGCGCGAGAACTACACCGAGCTGCTGTGGTTCTTCGAGGGCTTCACGTCCTACTACGACGACCTGGTGCTGCGGCGTACCGGCCTGATCGACGAGGCACGCTACCTCAAGCTGCTGGCCAAGACCGTCAACAACGTGCGCGGCACGCCGGGGCGCACGGTGCAGAGCGTGGCCGAGGCGAGCTTCGACGCCTGGGTCAAGTACTACCGGCCCGACGAGAACACCGTCAACGCCACGGTCAGCTACTACACCAAGGGCTCGCTGGTCGCGCTGGCGCTCGACCTGACGCTGCGCAGCGAGGGCGCCGGCACGCTCGACGACGTGATGCGCGGCCTGTGGGCGCGCAGTGGCGGCGGGCCGATCACCGAGACCGACATCGCCGCGGTGCTGGCCGAGGTCGGTGGCCGCTCGCTGGCGAGCGAATTGGCCGCCTGGGTGCACGGCACCGGCGAACTGCCGCTGCAGCCGCTGCTGGCGAAGTTCGGCGTGGCCTGGAGCGAAGAGCTGCCCGTGCTGGCGCAGCGGCTCGGGGCGCGGCTCAGCGACAGCGGCGGCCTGCTGAAACTGCAGTCGGTCCTGCGCGGCGGCGCGGCCGAGCGCGCCGGGCTGGCGGCCGGCGACGAGCTGGTGGCACTCGACGGCTGGCGCCTCAAGCGCATCGACGACCTGAGTGCCCTGCAGGCCTGCGAGCG
>NZ_AZSN01000257.1:0-3251 GCF_000576225.1 Methylibium sp. T29-B
CGCCGCCGAGGCCGCCGCGGCAGGCGCGACGGCGCCCTGGGCCAGGGCGCTGCCAGCGCCAACGTTCAGCAAGAGTGCGAGGGCGGTCGCCAGGGGAGGCAGTTTCCTCATGGCGCCGGCGTCTCTTCGGTATCGCCGGCATCGCTGCCAGCGTCGTTCTCGACGATGCGCTGCAGGCCACCGAGCTGCGAACCGTCGTCGAGGGAGATCAACGTGACGCCCTGGGTCGGGCGGCCGAGTTCGCGAATCTCGCTCACGCGCGTGCGGACCAGCACACCCCGGTCGGTGATCAGCATGATCTCGTCCTCCGGACGCACCAGCGTCGCGGCGACGACGCGGCCGTTGCGCTCGGTCTGCTGGATCGCGATCATGCCCTTGGTGCCGCGGCCGTGCCGGGTGTACTCGGTGATCGAGGTGCGCTTGCCGTAGCCGTTCTCGGTGGCGGTGAGCACGCTCTGCGACTCGTCCTCGGCCACCAGCATCGCGATGACGTTCTGGCCGGGTTCGAGCGCCATGCCCCGCACGCCGCGCGCGTTGCGGCCCATCGGCCGCACGTCGTCCTCGTCGAAGCGGACTGCCTTGCCTCCGTCGGAGAACAGCATCACATCGTGCTTGCCGTCGGTCAGCGCCGCACCGATGAGGTGGTCGCCTTCGTCCAGGTCGACGGCGATGATGCCGGCCTTGCGCGGATTGCTGAATTCATCGAGCGCGGTCTTCTTCACTGTGCCGAGCGCGGTGGACATGAAGATGTAGTGATCCGAAGGGAAGGTGCGGAACTCGCCCGTCAGCGGCAGAACCACCGTGATCTTCTCGTTGGGCTGCAACGGGAACATGTTGACGATGGGCTTGCCGCGCGCTGCGCGGCCGCCTTGCGGTACCTCCCAGACCTTGAGCCAGTAGACGCGTCCCCGGTTGCTGAAGCACAGCATCCAGTCGTGTGTGTTGGCGATGAAGAGCTGCTCGATCCAGTCGTCGTCCTTGGTCTGCGTGGCCTGCTTGCCGCGCCCGCCGCGGCGCTGCGCGCGGTATTCGGCCAGCGGCTGGCTCTTCACGTAACCGGTGTGGCTCAGCGTGACCACCATGTCGGTCGGCGTGATCAGATCCTCGGTGCCGAGCTCCTGCACGTTGTGCTCGATCACGCTGCGGCGTGCGCCCAGCTTGGTCTGGCCGAACTCCTGCTTCACCGCCACCAGTTCCTCACCGATGATGGTGGTCACGCGCTCGGGCTTGGACAGGATGTCGAGCAGGTCGGCGATGTGCGCCATCACCTCCTTGTATTCGCCGATGATCTTGTCCTGCTCCAGGCCGGTGAGACGCTGCAGGCGCATCTGCAGGATCTCCTGGGCTTGATCGTCGGACAGCCGGTACAGCCCGTCGGCCTGCATGCCGTATACCGCCGGCAGTCCTTCAGGACGGAACGCGTCGCGGCCGCCCGGGGTGTCGGACGCCGCGCGGACGAGCATCTCGCGCACCAGCGACGAATCCCAGCTCTTGTCCATCAGTCCCTGCTTGGCCAGCGGCGGCGTGGGCGAGTTCTTGATGATCTCGATGAACTCGTCGATGTTCGCCAGCGCGACCGCCAGGCCCTCGAGCACGTGGCCGCGTTCGCGTGCCTTGCGCAGCTCGAACACAGTACGCCGCGTGACCACCTCGCGGCGGTGTTCGAGGAACACCTCCACCAGATCGCGCAGGTTGCACAGCTTGGGCTGGCCGTCCACCAGCGCCACCATGTTGATGCCGAAGCTGTCCTGCAGCTGGGTCTGCTTGTACAGGTTGTTCAGCACCACTTCGGGCACTTCACCGCGCTTGAGCTCGATGACGACGCGCATGCCCGACTTGTCGGACTCGTCCTGGATGTGGCTGATGCCCTCCAGCTTCTTCTCGTGGACGAGCTCGGCCATGCGCTCGAGCAGCGTCTTCTTGTTCACCTGGTAGGGGATCTCGTCGACGATGATCGACTGACGCGCGCCCTTGTCGATGTCCTCGAAGTGGCACTTGGCGCGCATCACCACCTTGCCGCGGCCGGTGCGGTAGCCCTCGCGCACGCCATTGAGGCCGTAGATGATGCCGGCGGTTGGGAAGTCCGGTGCCGGGATGATCTCCATCAGTTCGTCGATCGAAGCCTCGGGGTTCTTCAGCAGGTGCAGGCAGGCATCGACCGTTTCGTTGAGGTTGTGAGGCGGGATGTTGGTGGCCATGCCCACCGCGATGCCGGCCGAGCCGTTGACCAGCAGGTTCGGCAGGCGGGTCGGCATTACCAGCGGTTCCTTCTCGGAACCGTCGTAGTTGGGGCCGAAATCGACCGTGCCCTTGTCCAGATCGGCCAGCATCTCGTGGGCGATCTTGGACAGCCGGATCTCGGTGTAGCGCATCGCCGCCGCGTTGTCGCCGTCGACCGAGCCGAAGTTGCCCTGGCCGTCGACCAGCATGTGGCGCAGCGAGAAGTCCTGCGCCATGCGCACGATGGTGTCGTAGACCGCGGTGTCGCCGTGCGGGTGGTACTTACCGATCACGTCGCCGACGATGCGCGCCGACTTCTTGTACGGGCGGTTCCAGTCGTTGTTCAACTCGTGCATCGCGAACAGCACGCGCCGGTGCACCGGCTTCAGGCCGTCGCGTGCATCCGGCAGGGCTCGACCGACGATCACGCTCATCGCGTAGTCGAGGTAGGAGCGCCGCATCTCCTCTTCGAGGCTGATCGGCAGGGTTTCCTTGGCGAACTGGGTCATGCGAGATCGGGAGGTGGTCCGCGGTGAGGGGCCGCGGGGCTTGCATCGGGCGCGGGGCCGGACGCAAGGGGTAGCGGGAAGTCGACGATTCTAGTTGCCGCTCGCTGTCGCAGCAGCGCAACAGCGGCCACGGGTGCGGCACGGGAGCTGGCCGAAACCTTGTCGCTGCAAAGCCATATGGCACAATGATTTGTCGGTCCTAAAGTGCTCTTTTCATAGGGCACTTGATAGTTTCGCTCGATATATCCGCATGGACGTCTGCCGTTTAACGGCCTACCGAGAGAGGAAAGTCATGAATAAATTGAACAAGGTGGCAATGCTCTTCGCGACTGCCGCGATCGCCACCTCCGCTTCCACCGCGTTCGCCCAGACGGTCGACAACTGGAAGAACGTGGACGGGAACGTCTGGAAGAACGGCACCAACGAACTCTGCTGGCGCGACAATTTCTGGACCCCCGCGACCGCCGACGAGCGCTGCGACGGCGCGCCGCCGAAGGCCCCGCCGCCGGCTCCTGTTGCCGC
>NZ_AZSN01000258.1:0-3218 GCF_000576225.1 Methylibium sp. T29-B
GACGACCTGCCGCAGGCCGACGCGGCGCTGCAGCGGCGGGCCCAGGTGGGTGCCCCCAGCGCGGCGGTCGCGCTGCTGCGGGTGCGGGAGACGGCCTGATGTGGGTCGTCAAGCTCGGCGGCAGCCTGAACAGGATGCGTCGCTGCCGCAGTGGCTGGACCTGCTGGCCGAGCTGGGCGGTGGCCGTGTGATCGTGGTGCCGGGTGGCGGCGCCTTCGCCGACCAGGTGCGCGACGCGCAGTCGCACTGGCAGTTCGACGACCTGGTGGCGCACAACATGGCGGTGCTCGGCATGGCGCAGACCGCGCTGATGCTGCAGGGCCTGTGCCCGGCGCTGCAGGCCGCCGCCGGCGAGCAGCCGCTGCGGCGCGTGCTGAAGGGCGGCCAGACGGCGCTGTGGCTGCCGCTCGACCTGCTGCGCAGCCGGCCCGACGAACTGACCACGTGGGACACCAGCGCCGACAGCCTGGCGCTGTGGCTCGCGCAGCGTCTGCACGCCGAGCGCCTGCTGGTCGTCAAGTCCTGCACCATCGATGGCCGGCTCACGCTGTCGCAGCTGGGCGACGCGGGCGTGCTGGACGCCGGCTTCGCGCAGCGCGCGCGCCAGGCGGCTTTCCCGATCGACCTGCTGCACAGGGGCGAGCTGACCCGCGCACGCGCGCTGCTGCTCGACGAGTCGCTCAGCTGCCGGCCGTTCGCTGACTAGTTTTCTCTCACGCCGCCTGCGCGGCGTCCTCGCACTGCAGCTGCTCGCGCAGCGCCCGCACGCGTTGCGGGTCGAGTGCGGCGGTGCGTGCGCCGCTGCACACCGCGCTGCGGAAGCCGGCGAAGTCGGGCGCGATGGATTGCAGGCGCGCCAGGTGCTCGAAGCGCAGCGCGCCGGCCAGGCCGCACAGCTTGCCGCTGCGCCGCACCTGCGTGACGAAGCGCTGCAGCTGCACCTCGCTGGCGATGTCGAACAGGCTGCCGCGCGCCTTGTCCTCGGTGTCGAGCATCAGCGCGGGGAAGGCCAGCGCGCCGGCGCGGGCGAGCAGCGCGCCGTCGATGCCGTGGTCGGCCACGAACACCGGCACCACCGCGTGGCCGCACATGGCCAGCGCGTCCAGCAGCGCATGCTGGCCGGGCGCGATGCCGACCTTCACGTAGTCGACACCGCAGGCGGCGGTCTCGGCCACGCGCTCCAGCACCTCGGTCGTGCCGGCGCAGTCGCCGATCGTCGCGCTGATCGGGCGCCGGCCCGGTGCGTGCTGCAGCGCCTCGACGATGGCTTCGAGGGTGGCCGGCGGCAGTGCCCCAGCGCGCCGGCGGACGGCTCCTTCAGGTCGATGAAATCCACGCCGGCGGCCGCGGCGGCCAGCGCCTCCTCGACGTTGCGCACGCTCACCAGCAGCCTCATGTGCCGGCTCCGGCCTGCACCCGCTGCCGCGCCACGGCCTCGCGCAGCCAGCCCCAGGCCTCGTGTTCCTCGGGCCCGGCGGTCTTGTCGATGGCGATCTGCAGGTAGCCCATCTCGGTGTCGACCTTGTCGGGCGCCAGCATGTGCAGCCGGCTCACCAGCACCGCGCCCTCGATCACCGCGGCCTGCGCGCGGTTGAAGCCGGGGAAGGGCGCATGGCTCACGTCGAGCACGCGCGCCAGCGTCAGCGTGGGGCGCTCTGCGTGGTCGTCGTCGTGCCGCAGCTCGAGCTCGCTGTGCGCCAGCGCGCTGGCGAGCCGCCGGCCGGCGATGGCCTGGGCCGGCAGCAGTGGCCACGTGCGCGGCCCCAGCCAGCGCGCGCACACGGCGCCGGCGAACACCCGCGTGTCGGTCGTCAGGTTGAGCACCGCGTGCCGCGTGCTGCGCAGGTTGTCCAGCGTCGCGCTGGGCTTGAAGGGCATCAGCACCACCTGCTCGCCGCGGTAGCGCACGCCGAAGGGCGCAACATGCGGCGTGCCGTCGGCGGCCACCGTGGTGATCACGGTCTCGAAGATCTGGTCGTTCATTCCGTCGCGGGCGGCGGCTTCTTGCCGCCATGGGTCATCGTCGTTCCGGGGGCACACCAGGCGTCCAGGTCGTCGGCGCGCCGCGGCACCGCGACGCCCCAGTCCAGCGGCTGGTCCTGCACGTAGCGCTTGCCGAGCCGCCACGCGGTCTCTGCACGTGCAAGTTCCACGCCCATGTAGAACGCGTGCGCGGCGTCGTCCTCGAGGCCGAGCTGCGGCCACAGCGCGAAGGCATCCTGCGCCAGGCGCACGCCGTCGCGGTTGTAGACGTGCAGGCCCTCGGGCGAGATCTGCACGCGGAAGTTCGGGTCGCGCACCTGGGCCGCGGTCGCGGCGATCTCGGCCGGCGTGTCGGGAAACGGGTGCCGCGCGTGCGTGGTCATCAGCCCGTCGTTCATGCCCTTGGGCAGTGTGTTGTGGCGGGTGGCGGCGTGCATGATGCGGCGCGCCAGGTCGGCCTCGGCCACCGCGCGGCGCGCATGCTGGCTCACCTGCGTGGTCAGCACCGCGGCCACGTCGAGCTCGGCGCACAGGCCGAACAGCAGCGCATTGATGCCGCTGGTGTCGGCCTCGGTCAGCTCGGTGACGTTGCCCACGCCCATCATGATCGGCGCCTCGGGGTAGCGCTGGCGCAGCGCGTGGTAGCGCACGATCGACGCCGTGAAGCCGAACGGGATCGGGTCGAGGATGGGGTCGGCCAGGTAGGCCTTGCCGCGACGCTCCATCGTCTCGATCGCCTCGTGCAGCGTGGCCATGTCGGCCTGGTCGCTGGCGATCAGCACCGGCACCGAGTCCACCTCGTCGGCGATCCACAGCGTCTCGAGCTTCAGGCTCAGCAGGTAGTCGGCGCCGGCGCGGCCGCCGCGCAGCAGCTCGTCGGCGCTCATCGAGTCGACGCTGACGTTCCAGCCCTCGGCCTTCAGCGCCTTCACGCTGTCTTCCAGGTGATCGAAGGGCGTGGCCGGCAGGCAGCCGAGGTCGATCACGTCGGCGCCGTCGGCCACCAGCGCGCGGGCGCGCTCCACGATCGCGGCCACCGTGAGCCGCGGTGCGTCGACGATCTCCGCGAAGATCGCCACCTGGTGCTCGCTCAGGTCGATGGCTTCGCGGCGCGGTTGAAGAAGCGCGGCAGGTCCTTCAGTTCCTCCGGCCCGCGCTGCACCGGCACGCCGTAGTGCGCGCCGAGCGCGTCCACGTCGCCGCGCAGCGGCCGGCCGAGGAGCGGTCCACGCGGC
>NZ_AZSN01000259.1:0-3194 GCF_000576225.1 Methylibium sp. T29-B
CTGGCCACGGCGGGCAGTGCGGCCGCGCCGCTGCAGGCGGCCGCGCCGGCGGTCAGCGCCGGCGATCCTTCCCCCCCATGGATGCACGCGCCGGGCCGCCCGTTCACGGTCTATGGCCAGCCCTCGAAGCACGAGCAGCAGGTGATCCGCCGCATCAGCGGCAACCGCCTGCTGCCGGGCAACGGCGTGTCGCTCACGCCGCTGGAGGAGCTCGAAGGCATCATCACGCCCACCGGCCTGCATTTCGAGCGCCACCACAACGGCGTGCCCGACATCGATCCGGCGCAGCACCGCCTGCTGATCCACGGCCGTGTGAAGCGTGCGCTGAGCTTCGGCGTCGACCACCTGCTGCGCTACCCGATGCGCTCGCAGCTGCTTGTGCTGGAGTGCGGCGGCAACAGCAACGCGGGCTGGCATCCCGAGCCGATCCAGCGGCCGGTCGGCTCCTTCCACGGCCTGGTCTCGTGCAGCGAGTGGACCGGCGTGCCGCTCTCGGTGCTGCTCGACGAGGCCGGGATCGAGCCGCGCACGACCTGGGCCGTCGCCGAGGGCGCCGACGCCTTCGCGATGAACGTGAGCCTGCCGGTCGCCAAGCTGATGGACGACGCGATCGTCGCGCTCTACCAGAACGGCGAGCGCCTGCGGCCCGAGCACGGCTATCCGCTGCGGCTCATCGTCCCCGGCTGGGAGGGTGTCCTGAATGTCAAGTGGCTCAGGCGGCTGCAGTTGAGCGAACAGCCGCTGATGGCGCGCAACGAGACGGCCAAGTACACCGAGCTGCTGCCCGACGGCAAGGCGCGCATGTTCACCTTCGTGATGGAGCCAAGTCTCTGATCACCTCGCCCTCGCACGGCCAGCACCTGCGCGGGCCCGACGTCTACGCGATCAGCGGCCTGGCGTGGAGCGGCCGGGGCCGCATCCGGCGCGTGGAGGTGTCGGCCGACGGTGGCCGCAGCTGGGCCGACGCCACGCTGCAGGACCCGGTGCTGCCGCGCTGCATGACGCGCTTTCGCGCCGCATGGAAATGGGATGGTCGACCCACCGTGCTGAAGAGCCGCGCGACCGACGAGACCGGCGATGTGCAGCCCGAGCGCAACGCCCTGGTGGCGCAGCGCGGCACCAACGGCTACTTCCACTACAACGCCATCGTGTCCTGGGCCGTCGACGAGGAAGGCAACGTGCGCCATGTCTATGCGTGAGCCGCGTGCGCTGGCCGCCGGGCTGCTGCTGGCGTGGGCCGGCGGCGCTGCGGCGGCCGAGGCCCTGCAGGCACCGCGTCTGGGCCGGCCGGTCGACGCGCAGGAAGTCGCCCGCTGGGACCTGAGCGTCTTTCCCGACGGCCGTGGCCTGCCTGCCGGCCGCGGCAATGCCGCCGAAGGCGCCATCCTGTTCCGCCAGCACTGCGCGGCCTGCCATGGGGCGGGAGGCCGCGGCGCAAGTGCCGAGGAGCTGGCCGGCGGCACCGAGCCGCTGACCAGCCCGACGCCCGACAAGACCATCGGCCTCTACTGGCCCTACGCGACGACGGTCTTCGACTTCTTGCGCCGCGCCAAACCGATGACGGCACCCGGCACGCTCAGCGCCGACGAGGTCTACGCGCTCACCGCCTACCTGCTGTACGCCAACGGGCTGATCGGCGAGACAGACGAGATGGACGCCCGGACCCTGCCACGGCTGCGCATGCCCAACCGCGACGGCTTCACCGGCATCGACGCGACGCTGCCGCCGCGCTGACCGCCGCTGTCGGCGCGGGCCGGGTCCTGCCTCGCGGAACTGAGGGTTTCCAATCTGTCCCCTACAATAGCGCCCGCAGCGCGCAGTTCCAGTCCTTGCGCTGCAGTCGATTCCGACCTCTTCCCCCTTCAGGCCTCCGACTGGCGCACGTGCTTCGCACGCCGCGGCAGGCCGACTCGATGCCCGCATCCGGGCACCTCATTCATGTCATTCAAAGAACTGGGGCTCGCCGAGCCCCTGCTGCAAGCCATCGTCGACGCCGGCTACGAGACGCCCACGCCGATCCAGAAACAGGCCATTCCGGCCGTCATGCTGGGCGGCGACCTGCTCGCCGGCGCCCAGACCGGCACCGGCAAGACCGCCGGCTTCGTGCTGCCGATGCTGCACCGCCTGATGGCCAGGCCGGCCGTCAAGGACGCTCGCGGCAAGAGCCCGGTGCGGGCGCTGATCCTCACGCCGACCCGCGAACTGGCGGCGCAGGTGGAGGAAAGCGTGCGCATCTACGGCAAGCACGCCAAGCTCAGCTCGATGGTGATGTTCGGCGGCGTCGGTATGCAGCCGCAGATCGACCGCCTCAAGCGCGGCGTCGACATCCTGGTGGCCACGCCCGGCCGCCTGCTCGACCACCACCAGCAGCGCACGCTGGACCTGAGCCACGTCGAGATCTTCGTGCTCGATGAAGCCGACCGCATGCTCGACATGGGCTTCATCCACGACATCAAGAAGGTGCTGGCGATCGTGCCGAAGCAGAAGCAGAGCCTGCTGTTCAGCGCGACCTTCAGCGACGAGATCAAGACCCTGGCCGACCGCCTGCTGAACAGCCCGCAGGTGATCGAGGTGGCGCGCCGCAACAGCACCGTCGAGACCATCGCGCAGAAGATCCATCCGGTCGACCGCGACAAGAAGAAGGAACTGCTGGCCCACCTGATCAAGAGCCAGGATTGGCACCAGGTGCTGGTGTTCTGCCGCATGAAGCACGGCGCCAACCGCCTCACCGAGTATCTGAACGACCAGCGCATCACCGCGATGGCGATCCACGGCAACAAGAGCCAGACCGCGCGCACCAAGGCGCTGGCCGACTTCAAGAGCGGCGCGCTCCAGGTGCTGGTGGCAACCGACATCGCCGCGCGCGGCATCGACATCGACCAGTTGCCGCACGTCGTCAATTTCGAGCTGCCCAACGTGTCCGAGGACTACGTGCACCGTATCGGCCGCACCGGCCGCGCCGGTGCCCTGGGCGAGGCCGTGTCGCTGGTCTGCGTCGACGAGGACGGCTTCCTGCGCGATATCGAGAAGCTGATCAAGCGCAGCATCCCGCGCGAGGTCGTGCCCGGCTTCGAGCCCGATCCGCGCGCCGTGGCGCAGCCATCCAGATCGGACGGCAGACGCTCAACGGCGGCCTGCGCTCTGGTGGCGGCGGCCGGGGCGGCGCGGGTCGTCCGGCGGGCGGTGGCGGTGGC
>NZ_AZSN01000260.1:0-3176 GCF_000576225.1 Methylibium sp. T29-B
CACGCCGCCGGCGGCCGACCGCGTGGGTCTGTGGCTGGAGCGCCGCGCGGCGCGCGCCGAGACCGACGACCAGGGCCGCCGCTGGCTGGCGCTCGATTACCAGGTGGTCAACGCACCCCGCGCGCTGACCACGTTGAGCCTGCCGGCCGTGACGATCGCGACGCGGGGCGGTCCGCCGCTGGTGCTGCCCGCATGGCCGATCAGCGTGGGGCCGTTGACGCCACCCGAGGTGGCGGGCCAGGGCGCGCTGCAGACCTTGCGCCCGGACCGGCCCGTCGAGGCTGCACCGACAGCGGCGATCGAGCGTCGCTTCAAAGGGGCGCTGCTCGCGCTGGGGGTCGTGCTGATGGCCTGGCTGGCGTGGTGGGGCGGGCGCAACTGGCGCGAGTCGCGGCGCCTGCCGTTCGCCCGCGCCTGGCGCGAACTGCGTCGTGCGGACGCGGCCAGCCCCGAGGCCTGGCTCAGCCTGCACCGCGCCGTCAACGCCAGCGCCGGCCGCGTGGTGCACGGCGCCTCGCTGTCGCGCTGGCTCGACGAACGGCCGCACCTGCGGCCGCTGCAGGCGCAGCTCGAAGGCTTCTACCGCCATTCCAGCGAGCGCTTCTTCGCCGGTGGTGCGGCGGCCGACTACCCGCTGCACACGCTGGGCCGCGCGCTGCGCGACGCCGAGCGCCGGCAGCACCGCTGAGCCATGGGCCTCGACTTCGTCCAGCCGCTGCTCCTGCTGCTGCTTCCGCTGGCGGCGCTGCCGCTGCTGCGCCGCCGCAGCGACACGCTGGTCTACTCGGCCATCGCCTGGCTGCCGGTCGACCGCATCGGGCGCATCGCCGGCTTCCTGTGGCGCGCCTTCGCGGTCGCGGCGATGGCCGCGGTGGTGATCGGCCTGGCCGGGCCGGGGCAGTCGGGTGCGCAGGTGCTGCGCACCGGGCGCGGCGCCGAGATCCTGATCCTGATGGACCGCAGCAGCAGCATGGACGCCAACGTGGTGCCCAAGGACGTGAAGGCCGGAGGGCAGTTCAACGCCAGCATGCCGACCAAGAGCCAGGTGGTGCGCGAGCTGTTGAGCGAGTTCGTCGCGAAGCGGCCCGACGACCGCTTCGCGTTCATGGCCTTCAGCACCAGCCCGATGCGCATCGTGCCGTTCACACAGCAGGGCGACGTGATCCAGGCCGGCCTGGCCGCCACCGGCGTGGGCCGCGGCCTGCCCGACACCCACATGGGCAGCGCGCTGCTGGCGGCGATCGGCGAGTTCGAAGGCCGGCCGTATGCCGGCAGCCGCGTGATCCTGGTGGTGTCCGACGGTGGCGCGCAGCTCGACGAGACCACGCGCCAGCGCATCGAGGCCGGGCTGGTGCGGCAGAAGATCGGTCTGTACTGGATCTACATCCGCAGCAATCCCAACTCGCCCGACCTGACGACCGACGCGGTCGGCAGCCTCGACTCGGTGGAAGAGCTGGCGTTGCACAGCTTCTTCCGCACGCTGCCCACGCCCTATCGGCTGTTCCAGACCGACGACGCCAGCGCGATGGCGGCGGCGATGGCCGAGATCGACCGCCTGCAGAACTTTCCGCTGTCGGTGGTGGAGCGGGTGCCGCGGCGCGACTTCAGTTCGGCCTGCTACGGCGTGGCGCTGCTGTGCTGCCTGGGCCTGCTGGTCTGCCGGGCGCTGCAGTTGCCGAGTTGGGCGCCGGCGTGGCGCGACGGACGGAGTGCGTCATGAGAAGGCTGTCGGTGCATGGCGTGTTCGCGGCGGCGGCGGCGGTCTGCGCTGGCGTGCTGCTCTGGCAGGGGCTGCACTGGCGGCAGGTGGTGGCACTCAACGAGGCCGTGGCCGCGGCCGCACGGCCGCCCGCCGAGAAGGACGCAGAGAAGAAGGACGCACCGGCGCCGCGCGACGCTCCGCGCGAGGTGAGGCTGGCGCGCGCGATCGCGCTGGCCCAGGCGGGCGCCCACGACGCGGCCTTCAAGAGCTACAGCGGCCTGATCCAGCCCGGTGCGCTCGATGCCCTCGGCCGCCAGGCGCAGTTCAACCTCGGCAACATGTATTTGCGCCAGGCGCTGGCGGCGTCGCCGGGCGGTGACGCCGCCGCGCCGTCGGCCGAGACCGCGCCGTTGATCGAACTGGCCAAGCAGCGCTACCGCGACCTGTTGCGCGCCGACCCCGGCGACTGGGACGCGCGCTACAACCTCGAGCGCGCGCTGCGCCTCGCGCCGGAGGAGCAGGAGGCCTACGCCGAGGACCCGAACGTGCCGGTCGAGCGCCGCCGGGTGCAACTCCGCGGCATGGACCCGGGGGACCTGCCTTGAACCGCGTCGTGCGGGTCGGCCGCTGGCTGGTCCGCCAGGGCCGGCGTGCGGACCTCGTGCTCACGCTCGCGTTGCTGCTGCTGGTGGCCGCGGTGGCGTTGCCGCCCTTCATGCTGCAGCGGGCGACCTTCCACTACCTGGTTGCCTTCGACATCACGCAGAGCATGAACGTGGAGGACGTGGAGCGCGACGGCGCCCCCCTGAGCCGCCTGGCCTATGCCCGCTCGGCGATGCGCGACGCGCTGCGCGAGATGCCCTGCGGCTCGAAGATCGGCTGGGCCGTGTTCGCCGACTACCGCGTGATGCCGCTGCTGCTGCCGGTGGAGGTGTGCAGCCACTACGAGGAGCTGCTCGCCTCGCTGGACCGCATCGACGGCCGCATGCGCTGGGCCAATGCCAGCAACATCGGCAAGGGCATGAGCTGGACCATCCGCACCGCGCGGGCGATCGATCCGAACACGCGCGTGGTGTTCTTCACCGACGGCAGGAGTCGCCGCCGCTGCGCGACGGCGCCGAGCTGCCGCCGATCCAGGACATCACGCCCGGCGAGGTGGGCGGCTGGCTGATCGGCGTGGGCGGCGACCTGCCGGCGCGCATCCCGCGCACCGACCGCGACGGCAACCCGGCCGGCTACTGGGCCGCGACCGACGTGGTGCAGCGCAGCGGCGCGCAGGCGGCGCAGAGCCACGAGCACTTGTCGGAACTGCGCGAGCCGCACCTGCAGTCGCTCGCCAAGCTGATGGGCTTCGGCTACCGGCGCCTGGCCGCGCCCGACGTGCTGGGCCAGGCGATGCGCGACCCCCGCCTTCGCCCAGCCCGAGCCCGTGCCGACCGACCTGCGGTGGCTGCCGGCCGCGCTGGCGCTGGCG
>NZ_AZSN01000261.1:0-3165 GCF_000576225.1 Methylibium sp. T29-B
CTTCCATGGCGCGCGGGGGGCGCAGCAGGCGGTGCTCGAGCGCCTGCACCGCGGCGCGGATGGCGCGCTGGTGGGCACGGGCGTCGCGCGACAGGGTGTCGGCGGCGCGCAGGCTGTCGAGCATGGCGCCTTCGATGCGGCGCGAGGCATAGGTGTCGAAGCTGGCGCCGAAGCTTTCCTCGAAGCGAGTGATCGCCTCGTTCAGGCCGATCAGGCCGGCCTGCAGCAGCTCGTCCATCTCCACGTTGGCCGGCAGCCGCGCGCGCATGCGCTTGGCGATGCGGCGCACCAGCGCGCCGTGCTGGTGCAACTGCTCGTTGCGCACGGTGGCCGCGGTGTCGGCGGTGGAGGGAGTCATGGCCGTGTTGTCGGCCACCGCCGCTGGAACTTGAGTCCCCGGCTTGCGGGGACTCACAGGCCGGCCTCGGCCAGGCAGCGCCGCAGGCCGCTGCGCTGCGCCCGCTGCAGGCGGGCCAGCAGCGCATGGCTCACCGCACGCTCGGCCAGCTCGGCGGCAAAGCGGGCGCGCAGGTCGTCCTGCATGCGCAGCAGCAGGTGGGCGGCGGTCTCGGCATCGGCCAGCGCGCGGTGGGCGCGGCCGCCGTCGGGGAGCGCATGCAGCTTCGCGAGCGTGCCCAGCCGGTGGTTCGGCGCTTCGGGGTAGAGGCGGCGCGCCAGCAGCAGCGTGCAGGCGAACGCGTGGGCGGCGTCCTCGTCACAGCCGGCGCGGGCGCGCTCGGCCTGCCAGAAACCGCGGTCGAAGGCCGCGTTGTGCGCCACCAGCGGGCAGCCCGCGGTGAAGTCGAGCACCTCGCGCATCACCCGCTCGGCCGGCGGCGCGCGCTCCAGCATGCGGTTGCTGATGCCGGTGAGCTGCTCGATGAACGGCGGCACCCAGGCGCCGCTGTTCATCAGGCTCTGGTAGCGGCCGACGATCTGCCCGCCGCGCACCAGCACCGCGGCGATCTCGGTGGCGCGCGCGCCCTGGCCGGGCGAGATGCCGGTGGTTTCGAAGTCGATGACGGCGATGGTTTCCATGCGGGGGCAGCCGCGAGTGTCGCCCGAACCGGCCCGGGCCCGCGCCAGCGCCGCCGTCCGTCGGCGGCACGCGCCTTCCTCCTACAGCGCCGGCGCGCGGCGCTCGGTACAAATGGGATCGTCTCCTCTTCCCTGCCATGAGTTCCGCCGACGCCTCGTCTTCCTTCGCCTTCAAGGTGCTGACCGTGAACACCCACAAGGCTTCACCTCGTTCAACCGCAAGTTCATGCTGCATGAGCTGCGCGACGCCGTGCGCACCGTGGGTGCCGACGTGGTGTTCCTGCAGGAAGTGCAGGGCACGCACGAGCGCCACACCGCCCGCCTCGCCAACTGGCCGGCGGTGCCGCACTACGAGTTCCTCGCCGATTCGATCTGCCTCAGTTCGCCTACGGCCGCAACGCGGTCTATCCGCACGGCCACCACGCAACGCGGTGCTGTCCAAGTTCCCGATCCTGCGGCACGAGAACCTCGACGTGTCGATCAGCGGGCCCGAGCGGCGCGGCCTGCTGCACTGCGTGCTGCAGTTGCCCGGCCGCAGCGCCAACGTGCACGCGGTGTGCGTGCACCTGGGCCTGCAGGAGTCGCACCGCAGCCGGCAGCTCGCGCTGCTGTGCGAGCTGGTCGAGCGCGAGGTGCCGGCCGACGCGCCGCTGGTGGTGGCCGGCGACTTCAACGACTGGCGGCGCAGCGCGCACCGCGTGCTGGAGCACCGCGCCGGCCTGCGCGAGGTGTTCCTGCACTCGGGAGGCACTTCCGCCCGCACCTTCCCGGCCCGCTTCCCGATGCTGCAGCTCGACCGCATCTACGTGCGCAACGCCGCGGTGCACGCGCCCATGGTGCTGCCACGCAGGCCGTGGTCGCACCTGTCGGACCATGCGCCGCTGGCCGCGGAGATCTCGCTGTGAGCGCGCCACGCTGGGTCGACGGCAACCGCTTCACGCTGCTGGAGAACGGCGAGGCCTACTTCCCGCGCGTGTTCGAGGCCATCGCCGCGGCGCGCCACGAGGTGTTGCTGGAGACCTTCATCCTGTTCGAGGACAAGGTCGGGCTCGCGCTGCATGCCGCGCTGCTGTCGGCGGCACGCAACGGCGCGAAGGTCGACATCACGATCGACGGCTTCGGCTCGCCCGACCTGTCGCCGGCCTTCATCGGCGCGCTCACCGAGGCCGGCGTGCGCGTGCACGTGTTCGACCCCGGCACGCGGCTGTTCGGCTGGCGCACCAACCTGTTCCGCCGCATGCACCGCAAGATCGTGGTGGTGGACGGCGAGCGCGCCTTCGTCGGCGGCATCAACTATTCGGCCGATCACCTGGCCGACTTCGGGCCCGAGGCCAAGCAGGACTACGCGGTGGAGCTGGAAGGCCCGCTGGTGGCGCACATCCAGCGCTTCGTGCAGCAGGCCATCGTCGAAGGGCGCCCGGGCCGGTCCTCCTCGGAGCGCCGCTGGTTCCGACGTCGCGCACCGCCGTCGGCGCTGCCGCCGCAGGCCGCCGCCGGCGCCGCCAGGCGATGTTCGTCACGCGCGACAACCGCGAGCACCCGCAGGACATCGAGCGCCACTACCGCGCCGTGATCCGCGCCGCGCGCCACCGTCTGGTGATCGCCAATGCCTACTTCTTCCCCGGCTACCGGTTGCTGAGGGAGCTGCGCCGGGCGGCGCGGCGGGGCGTGCAGGTCTCGCTGATCCTGCAGGGCGAGCCCGACATGGCCATCGTCAAGAGCGCCGCGGAGATGCTGTACCACCACCTGCTGCGCGCCGGCGTGCACATCTACGAGTACTGCGAGCGCCCGCTGCACGGCAAGGTGGCGGTGGCCGACGACGAGTGGTCCACCGTGGGCTCCAGCAACCTCGATCCGCTGAGCCTGTCGCTCAACCTCGAGGCCAACGTGATGATCCGCGACCGCGACTTCAACCGCCGGCTGGGCGAGCGGCTCGATCACCTGATGGCCCACTGCTGCAAGCGCATCGAGGCCACCGACCTGCAGGAGTCCAGCCTGTGGCGGCTGGTGCGCAGCTTCTTCGTGTTCCACTTCCTGCGCCGCTACCCGGCGTGGGCCGGCTGGCTGCCGGCGCATGCGCCCCGGCTCAGCTCGGTGTCGCACGCGCCGGCCGCCGGCGCCGAGCGG
>NZ_AZSN01000262.1:0-3123 GCF_000576225.1 Methylibium sp. T29-B
GCTTTTTCATGGAACCCATTTCAGATGTCATCCGATCGCTCGCCACAGCGAAGAAACCCCAGGCCGACAGCCGGCAGAGCCATCGGCGACGAAGAAGCGCTTGCTTTGCACATGGCGGGGCCGGCGTTCAATGGCCTGCGCGCGTACGCAGCGCCGACCTGACGGCCGAGACGGCCGACTCGAACGACGTGGGCGCAAGCCAGCGCAACATGCAGGGATAGGTCACTGCGCCCGCCAGCAGCGCGGCTGCCGCGGCAAAGTACTGCGGCCACACCGGCGTGAGCAGATGGTGGACCGCCCAGATGACGGCGGCCATCGGCGCACCAGCCAGCAACGGGGTGAACGCCGCCGTGGCCTGCGCCCGCACGCTGATGCCGACGACGCTGGCCAACACGACCGCCCCTGCCGGCCAGAGGATCAGTTCCTTCGCGACGCGAACGCCGGCCACTGCCTCCAGCCCCCAACCGACGACCGCGAAGACCATCGCCGCCTGCACGACCACGTCAGCCACCATCAACATGATGGCCAGCGTGGAACGGCCGACGCCCCTCAGCATTGCGACCCCCAGCTCGGAGGCCGGCAGCAGCAGGCCACCGAGCAGGAACAACTGGACCACCGTCGCGGCACCCGCCCAGCGGGCTCCGAACACCAGGTCGATCAAGGTCGGCGCCAGCACGACCAGTGCGAGGTAGAGCGGGATCACCACCAGGGCCGTCGCCAGGATCGTCTGCCGCATCAGCTTGCGCAGCGCCTCCGGCTGTCCTTGCGAACGCGCCGACATCACCAGCGTGACGTCCCAGGCCGGGCCGATCAGGATGTCGCCGATCTGTTCGAGCAGCCGCTCCGCCATCGTGTAGATGCCCACCGCGGACGCACCGAGATAGTTGCCGATCACCAGGCGCGGAATCATCCGGTCGATGTACAGCATCGCCACGCCCGCCAGGGAGCCGATGTTGAAGTTCAGCAGCTCCATGAACGCCTTGCGCTCGATCTCGAACCCGGGCCGCCAACGCGTCGCGATCATCGCGCCGAGCATCGTGATGCCGACGCGGGCAACCTCGTTGACGATGATGCTCCAGATCCCCGCCCCCGACACTGCGAGCGAAATCCCGAGCACGCTTGCGATCATCGAACCGAAGGTTTCGACGGTGGCGACGGCCTTGAAACGGCCTTCGCGGCGCAGCAGCGCCCGGTGCACACCACTCACCGCACCCAGCGGCAAGCTGATGGCGCGCCAGCCGAGCACGGTCGCGACCTCTGCGGGCCCCCCCACCAGCGCCGCGATGCCATCGCTGAACGTGCTGATCACCACGAAGCTGATGAAGCCGAAGCCGAGCAGCAGCCAGAAGGTGGTGTTGGTGTGCGCCGGGCGCAGTTCCTTCTGCTGGATCAGGCTCTCCGCCAGCATCCCGCCGGTGATGAGCTCGACGACGCCGACGGCCACCCACGCCATGGCCACGATGCCGAAGGCCTCCGGCCCGAGAAACCGGGCGAAGGCCGCCAGCGTGATGAAACCGAGAAGTACCTGCGCTACTTTTCCGACGGTACTCCAGGCCACTCCATGCAAAAGATTGACGTTGTATTTCATGTTGTTGAGCAGGGCACCTACCCTGCCGCGGCCGCGCCAAAACCGCGACTCCCTAGCAAGCCTTCAAATTCCTGACGGCAGATAGAGTAGCGCCCGCATTTCGCGCTGCGTGAGCATCTACTCACGTTCGCGCCCAAGGGCAGCAATTGTTCACAGTCGTAACAGCCGGCGGCATAGATTCCGTGAGAATGCCCCGAAAGCGTGGTGGCTCAAGCACCGAAAAGCCCGGCAAAACGGACCGCTTTCCCCTCGGAGAGGGTGGGGCAATGCGCCGGCTTAGGCTTAGAACTGCCAGCCCAGCGGCTTCAGCAGTTGCGCCGTCTCGAACAGCGGCAGACCCATGATGCCGGTGTAGCTGCCGTCGATGTGCTCGATCCATGCGGCCGCCTGGCTCTGGATCGCATAGGCCCCGGCCTTGCCGTGCGACTCGCCGCTCGCGACGTAGCGCACGATCTCGTCGGAGGTCAGCCGGCACAGTCGCACGGTCGACACCTGCAGCCGCAGCTGGGGCTCGAAGGCCGCATGCGGTCCTTCGACCACGGCCACCGCCGTCAGCACCTGGTGGGTCTGGCCCGACAGGGCCTCGAGCATGTGCGCCGCTTCCTCATCATCGGCCGGCTTGCCGAGAATGCGGTCGCCCAGCACCACGGTAGTGTCGGCGCACAGGATCGGCGCCGCCTGCAGTGCCCGCTGAAGCAGGCGCGCCCGCGCCGCCTCCAGCTTGGCGAGCGTCACGCGCTGCACATAGTTGGCCGCCGCCTCTCCGGGCAGCACGGCTTCCAGCGCCTCGCTGTCCTCGTCGGCGCCGGGCAGCAGCAGTTCGTGGCGCACGCCGATCTGCAGCAGCAGCTGGCGGCGCCGCGGACTCTGCGAAGCCAGGTAGAGGAATTCGGGCACGCTCGCTACTCGCGGTGATAGGGGTGGCCGGCGTTGACCGACCACGCCCGGTACAGCGCTTCGGCGAGCAAGACCCGTGCGAACGCGTGAGGCAGCGTCAGGTCCGACAGACGCAGCGTCTCGTCGGCGCCGTCCTTGAGCGTGTCGGCCAGGCCATCGGGGCCGCCGATCAGCAGCGCCACGTCGCGGCCGTCGAGCTGCCAGGCCTGCAGCCTCTGCGCCAGCTGCTGGGTGGTCAGGCGGGTGCCGCGCTCGTCGAGCACGACACGGCGCACGCCCCTGGCGCAGGCCGCCTCGATGCGCTGCGCCTCGGCGGCCTTCATGGCGTCCACGGTCTTGCCTTGGGTGCGTGGCTCCGCCTTCACCGCCTTCAGTTCCACGCGCCAATCGGCGGGAAAGCGCTTGAGGTAATCCTCGCAGGCCGTTTCGGCCCAGGCTGGCAGGCGCTGGCCGACGGCGACCAGCGCGAGCTTCATGCGCGCGACGTCTTGCGCGACGGCGCGGCCTTCTTCGCGGGAGCGCGCTTCGTGGCCGGCGCGCGGGTGGTCGGGGCCGACCGGGTCGGTGTCTTCTTTGCGACCGGCGCAGAAGCCGCCGTCTTGCGGGCCGGCGCCTTCCTGGCCGCAGGCGCCTTGGCC
>NZ_AZSN01000263.1:0-3114 GCF_000576225.1 Methylibium sp. T29-B
CCGCGCTCGCTGGGCCTGGTGTCGGGCGAGCAGGCCACCACGGTGCGGCGCGGGCTGCTGCTGCGCGACACGGCAGCGTTCGCGGTCAGCTTGGAGCCGAGCGGCGGCTCGCCGACCGGCGCACCGACCGGACCGATCCTGTCCGTCGGGAAGCTGCAGATCTGACTTGAAAATTCTGTCGGCGGTGGTGCATCTGCCGGCGCGCCGTCTCCGTAGTGCAGGGGTGAGGGGCTCGCCCCCGAACACCCACCCACCTACGGAGACCCCTATGCGCCTGAACCTGATCACCGCCTGCGCTGCCCTCACTCTGGGCGCCTGCGCCATGCAACCGATGACGTCCCCGAAGACGATCGACAACGCGAGCCTGCCCGAGTCGGTGCGCGTGCCGGCCGGCGAGGCCCAGAAGCTGTGGACCACCACCACCGGCGGCAAGATCACCTACGAATGCCGCGAGAAGAAGGATGCAGCCGGACAGCATGAATGGGTGTTCGTCGGCCCGGTGGCCGGCCTGCAGGACGCCGACGGCAAGGCAGTCGGCAAGTACTACGGCCCGCCCGCCACCTGGGAGTCGAACGACGGCTCGAAGGTCACCGGCAAGCAGCTCGCGGTGGCCCCCAACCAGCCCGGCAGCATCCCGCTGCAGTTGGTGAAGGCCGACCCGGCAATGGGCAGTGGCGCGATGCAGGGCGTGACCTACATCCAGCGCCTGAAGACGGTCGGCGGCGTGGCGCCGGCCGCGGCTTGCGCGGCGGCGAACAAGGGTGAACAACAGGTCGTGAGCTACGCGGCCGACTACGTGTTCTACGGTCGCTGAGCGCCCAAGGCAGCGCCCCGACCGCTCAGCCGGGGCGGGCCGCGCTGCTCGCCAGCGCGTCCTGCAACGCGGCGTGAACGCGCTCCGGCGCGATGCCGGACAGGCATTTCAGGTGCCCGAAGCGGCACTCGTGTGCGTAGCAGGGCTGGCAATCGAGATGCTCCACGCCGCGCAGGGTCTGCAGCCACAGCACGCGCGCATGCCGGTTCAAGGGCGGCGTGTGCTGCGGGCTGGTGGCGCCGAACACGGCGGCCTGCGGCACGCCAAAGGCCGCTGCCATGTGCATCCACCCCGAGTCGTTGCTGACCACGCCGCGCGCCCCCGCAATCAGGGCCATGGCGTCCGCGAGCGAGCCCGCACCGGCCTGCACCCGGCAGTGCCCTCCGTGCACCAGGGCGGCGATCTCCTCGCAGACCGGCCGTTCCGTCTCGGCACCGACCAGCCATACCGGCTGGCCATGGAGCGCGTGCAGTTCCTCGGCCAGCGCCGCATAGGCCGCAGCCGGCCAGCGGCGGGTGGCGCCCTGCTCCGCCCCGGGAGCCAGCACCCAGTAGGCCTGCGGCGCGAGCCCGCAGCGCGCGAGCAGGTCGTCGATGCGCCCGTGCGCCAGATGCAGGCGGGGCCGTGCGCGCGGCGGCAGGCCTCCGGCGAGCGCGCCGTAGAAGGCGACCAGCGGCGGCTCGCCGACGGGGTTGGGCAGGCGCTCGTTCAGCAGCACCAGCCGGCCCTCGCCTTGGTACCCGACGCGGCGCGGGATGCGCGCCAGCCACGGCAGCAGCGCCGACTTGAGCGAGTTCGGCAGCACGTAGGCCACGTCGAAGCGCCCCTTGATCTGGCGAGCCTGCGCCCGCCGGGCCGACCAGTCGAGCCGCCCGTGCACGAACGGCAGCGTGATCACCTCGGCCACCTGCGGCATGGCCTGGAACAAGGGTGCGACCGACGGCAGCGCCGCCACCGTCAGGTGTTCGCCGCGCGCCGCCAGCACCGCCAGCATCGGCTCGGCCATCACGGCGTAGCCGATCCACTGCGGCGCGATGACCAGTGCGCGGGTCATCGCACCGCCGCCCGGCTCAATGGGCGTGCAGCTTCTCACCGGCCTTCAGCCGGTAGACGGTGCCACAGTACGGGCATTTGCCTTCGGCGTGGGCCACGTCGATGAAGACACGCGGGTGCGCGCTCCACAGCGGCATCTTCGGGTTCGGGCAGAACACCACGCCCGGGCCCTGCAGGTCCTGGGCGGTGACTTCGACGACGGCTTGCGGTGGGCGGCTCATACAGGAGGGTCCGTCAGGGTGGAGAGGTTCAGACTGCGGCCAGCCATTCGGCGTACTTGGCGTTGCGGCCGTTGACGATGTCGAAGAAGGCCGACTGGATCTTCTCGGTGATCGGGCCGCGCGAGCCGATGCCGATCTCGATGCGGTCGAGTTCGCGGATCGGCGTGACCTCGGCGGCGGTGCCGGTGAAGAAGGCCTCGTCGGCGATGTAGACCTCGTCGCGCGTGATGCGCTTCTCGACGATCTTCAGCCCCAGGTCGGCTGCGATCGAGAACACGGTGTTGCGCGTGATGCCGTTCAGCGCGCCGGCCGACAGGTCGGGCGTGTAGATCACGCCGTTCTTGATGACGAAGATGTTCTCGCCCGCGCCTTCACTGACGAAGCCCGAGGCGTCGAGCAGCAGCGCCTCGTCGTAGCCGTCGTCGGTGGCCTCCATGTTGGCGAGGATGGAGTTGCTGTAGTTGCTCACGGCCTTGGCCTGCGTCATCGTGATGTTGACGTGGTGGCGCGTGTAGCTCGACGTCTTGACGCGGATGCCGCGCTTGAGCCCTTCCTCGCCGAGGTAGGCGCCCCAGGGCCAGGCGGCGATCATCAGGTGGATGGTGTTGCCCTTGGGACTGACGCCGAGCTTCTTGTCGCCGATCCAGGTCAGCGGCCGCAGATAGCAGCTCTCCAGCTTGTTGACGCGCACCACCTCGCGCTGCGCGTCCATCACCTGCTCCAGCGAGAACGGGATCTTCATGCGCAGGATCTTGGCGCTGTTGAAGAGCCGCTCGGTGTGCTCGCGCAGCCGGAAGATCGCCGTGCCCTTGATGGTGTTGTACGCGCGCACGCCCTCGAATGCACCGCAACCGTAGTGCAGGGTGTGGGTCAGCACGTGGATCTTGGCGTCGCGCCAGTCGACCAGTTGGCCGTCCATCCAGATCTTGCCGTCGCGGTCGGACATAGACATCGGAGTTCCTCGGTTCAGTGCGCAAGCAGAACCACAAATTCTACGGGCGCGCGCGCCGCGCCCCGCCCGGCCGG
>NZ_AZSN01000264.1:0-3113 GCF_000576225.1 Methylibium sp. T29-B
GCTGTGCCTGCCAGGCGGCCACGCGGGCCGCCTCGTCGGGGTGCGCGGCCAGCCACTGCGCCACCTCGGCGGCACGACCGGGCGCCAGCTGACCGTCGACCCAGGCGTGCAGTTCGGTCTCGCCGGGTCGCGTGTCCATCGGGCCGTCCTTCACTTCACCACCTTCAGCGCCGCGCGAGGTGCCGGCGCGCCGTCCATCAACTGGCGCAACTGCTCGCGCGCCCGCGCCAGGCGCGACATCACCGTGCCGACCGGCACGCCCAGCATCTCCGCGGCCTCGGCATAGGCGACCTGCTCCACAGCGACCAGCAGCAGCACCTCGCGCGCCGCCGTCGGCAGCAGCGCCAGCGCACGCTCCAGGTCGAGCCGCATCACCGTGCCCGGGGTCGGATCGTGGCGCGGTTCCAGCGCTGCGTCGAGCGCCACGCTCGGGTGGGCGCTCGACTGCCGCCACTGGTTGGCGTGCAGGTTGTGCATCAGCGCGAGCAGCCAGGCGCGCAGCGCGGCCTGCACGTCGGCACCCGGCGCGCCGGGCGGGCGCCACAGCGACCACTTGCGGCAGGCCCGCTCCAGCGTGTCCTGAACCAGGTCGTCGGCGCGTGCCGCGTCGCCGACCAGCAGCCGGGCGTAGCGGCGCAGGCGCGGAATGTGAGCGATGGCGTCGGCGGCGTCCAAGGCGTCGCGTGCAGGCCCTAGGGCGTCGCGGCGTGCCACACGCCGTTGACGCCGTCGCCGGTCTTGTCGCCCGGCTTGGCGTCCTTGGCCCAGTAGTACAGCGGGCGGCCCTTGTAGGCCCATTGGCGCGTGCCGTCGTCGCGCGTCACCACGCTCCAGTCGCCGCTGGCCGCGTCCGCGGTCGCGGCGGCGAGCGGCGGCCAGTTGGCGGCGCAGGGACCATTGCAGACGCTCTTGCCAGAGCCGGCCGTGTCGCGGTCGAACACGTACAGCGTCATGCCATTGGCGCCGGCCAGCACGCCGCCGGCCGCCGTGGCCGGCGCCGCGGCGTGCGTGCCGTACGAGCTGCCGTAGCCGGCGCAGCCGGCGACGAGCGCGGCGATCGGGGCGAGGGCGCAGAAGAACGGGATCTTGCGGTTCATGGAGCCTCCGGGGGTGGTCTGTCGTGGTGAACAGTCCAGCCCGCTGGTTTATTCCGTCACGCGCCAAAAAATTCTGCAGCTCGGTCGCCGTCAGCGCCGGCAACTCCTCGGGAATGAAGTGCCCGGCCGGCACCGCGTAGCCGCTCACCGCGCCGCTGCACGCGGCCTGCCAGTCGGCGATCGGCTGGAACTGCTTCGCCACCACGCCGCGCGCGCCCCACAGCACGTGCAGGTCACAGGCCACGCGCTGGCCGGCCTGGCGGCTGGCGCGGTCGTGCTCCAGGTCGATGCCGGCGGCGGCGCGGTAGTCCTCGCAGGCGCCGTGAACGCCCTCGGGCGTGCAGAAGCCGCGGTCGTAGTCGGCCAGCGCCTCGGGTTCGATGAAGGCGATGCCTTTGCTTCCCCAGCCGCCCAGCGTGTGCCGCAGGTACCAGCCCGGGTCGGCGCCGATCTGCTTCTCGGGCAGCGGCGCGGGCTGGATCAGGTAGAACCAGTGGTAGTAGGCCTGCGCGAAGGCCATGTCGGTGCGCTCGTACATCGTCAGCGTGGGCACGATGTCCAGCACGCACAGCTTGCGCACCGCCTGCGGATGGTCCAGCGCCAGCCGGTGTGCCACGCGCCCGCCGCGGTCGTGGCCGGCCACGAAGAAGCGCTCGTGGCCCAGCGCGCGCATCACGCCCACCACGTCGGCCGCCATCGCGCGCTTGCTGTAGTTGGCGTGGTCGTGCGTGCCGGGCGGCTTGGCCGAGCGGCCGTAGCCGCGCAGGTCGGGCATCACCAGCCGGTAGCGGTCGGCCAGCCGCTGCGCCGCGCGATGCCAGATCGCGTGCGTCTGCGGGTAGCCGTGCAGCAGCAGCAGCGGCGGCCCGTCGGGCGGGCCGCCGACGCGGGCGAACAGCGTCACGCCGTCGATGTCGAACGTGCGGCTCTCGAAGCCTTCGAACCAGTGGCTGCCCATCGTCGTTGCTCCGTTGTCCGTCGAGGCGCCCGTCATTCCTCGTCGGCGGTGATTACCAGCCCCAGCCGTGTGGCCCGCTGCGTCTGCGCCACCGCGGTCAGTCGCAGCGGCTGTCCGGCCGGGACCTGGCGGCGCAGCCGCACGTCGAGCGAATCGCGGCCGCCCGGCTGCGTGCTCACGCGGCGCGACCACGCCAGCGCGCCGTCCACCAGCACCCGCAGCTCGTGCCAGGCCTCGCCACTGCCCTGCGCCTTCACGGCCAGGCTGCAGTAGATCTCGAAGCCGCGCTCGCGGCTCGCGTGCGGCGGGATGTCCAGCCGGGCCACGTCGCGCTCGCCCGCGTCGGCGGCCCAGTGCTCGGGCGCCGCGTCGTCGCTCAAGCCGGGCGCCCCAGCTTCGCCAGCCGTGCCGGCTCGACGATCTCGATCCAGTAGCCGTCGGCGTCCTTGATGAAGGCCACGTCCTTCATCTTGCCCTGCTCGGGCCGCTTCACGTAGGTCACGCCGTTCTCGTCGAACCAGCGCACCGCGGCGTCGAGGTCGGGCACCGAGATGCAGATGTGGCCGAAGCCCTGCGGCTTGGCATTGCCGTCGTGGTACTGGAACTCGGCGTCGTTCTCGGTGCCCCAGTTGTGCGTGAGCTCCAGGATGCCGCGCTGCGCGAAGGTCCACGCGGTGCGCTCGCCCACGTCCTGCGGCGCCGCGGCGGCCTCCTCGGCCTGCGCCAGGAAGTAGAGCGAGAAGCTCATCTCCGGAAAGTCCAGCTTGCGCAGCAGGCGCATGCCGAGCACGCGCGTGTAGAAGTCCAGCGAAACCTTCGGGTCCTTCACGCGCAGCATGCTGTGGTTCAGCGTGAAGCCCTTCGTCGCGGCCGGGGCCTGCTCGCAGACGCCGGGCTGTTGTTCGGTGGTGAAGCTCATGGGGGAGGTCCTGTGTCGGGGCCGGAAAGGGCGGGGGCCACGATGATGCCGCAGCGTGCCGGCCGCGGCAGCCAGGCAGACCAAGCCCCGTCGCCCCCGCGGGGCGTTCAGCGCCCGGGGCTCGCCAGCGCCGCGCGCG
>NZ_AZSN01000265.1:0-3084 GCF_000576225.1 Methylibium sp. T29-B
CGCCTCGTCGCGGGGCGGGCCGGCTTCACGCCCAGCCGGGACGCGACTGCGCCTGCACGGTGGCGCGGGCGCGCTGCCCCAGCTGCAGCTTGCGGTAGACGTTGCGCACCGCGGTGGCCACGGCGCTCGGCGTGGTCAGCAGGCGCTCGGCGATCTCCTCGCTGACGTAGCCCTGGGCCACCAGCCGCAGCACCTCGTGCTCGCGGGCGCTGACCTCGTGGTCGCGGCGCGAGGGCTCGTCGAGGTCCATCATGCCGGTGTCGCCCCCGCCGCCGCCGAACTCCGAGAAGCCCGAGTCGCGGAAGCTCGTGTCGCTGAAGCCGTCCTCGCGGAAGCGCTTGAGCAGGTGGCGCGCGATCGCCGGCGAGATGGGCGACTCGCCGCGCGCGGCCTGCTCGACGGCGCGCACCAGCTCCTCCGAGGTGCAGCCCTTCAGGAAGTAGCCGTCGGCGCCGGCCTCGATGGCCTGGATCACGCGCGCCTCGTCGCCGAACACCGAGAACACCAGGATGTGCGGGTGCCACACGCCGTCGATCGCGGGGGCATGGCTCAACTCGCCGATCAGCTCGGTGCCGTCGCCGTCGGGCAGGCCCAGGTCGGACAGCAGCACGTCGGGGCGGCACTGCGGCAGGTCGATGCGGGCGATGCCCAGCCGGTTGGCGTGGCCGACGCAGCGGATGCCGGGCGCTTCGTTCAGCGTGTCGAGCACATGCTGGGCCACCAGCGGATCGTCTTCGACGAGATAGACCTTCAGCACGCTTGTCGTCTCCTGGGGACTGTGACTCTGGGGCGATCGGGGCCGCCTGCCGGGAGCTTAGTCGTTCACGCCGCCGCTGTCGCCAGCGGATCGGGTTGGTGCAAGAAGGAATGCGCACTCGCGCGCGGCCAGTAGAGCCGGAACACCTGGTGCGGCCAGTCAATCTCGCCGCGCTCGGCGGCCAGCAGCGCGCCTGGCTTCACGAACGGCAGCAGCGTCGCCAGCAGCTTCACCTCGTGGTCGGCCACGCGCCGCACGATGTGCGCGGCGGTGATCTCGCGCGGGTGCTGCAGCCCGGCGGCCTGCACCAGTTCCTTCAGCGCGCGCAGCGTTTCCTGGTGGAACATGAACACGCGGTCGGCCTTGGTCGGCACCACCAGCGCCTTCTGGCGCATCGGGTCCTGCGTGGTCACGCCGGTCGGGCAGTGGCCGGTGTGGCAGGCCTGCGCCTGGATGCAGCCCAGCGCGAACATGAAGCCGCGCCCCGCGTTGCACCAGTCGGCGCCCAGCGCCATCAGCCGCGCGATGTCGAAGGCACTCACCACCTTGCCGGCGCAGCCGAGCTGGATGCGATCGCGCAGCCCGATGCCGGTCAACGTGTTGTGCACCAGCATCAGCCCCTCCTGCAGGGGTGCGCCCACGTGGTCGGTGAACTCCAGCGGCGCGGCGCCGGTGCCGCCCTCGGCGCCGTCGACGACGATGAAGTCCGGCAGCAGATGCGTCTCTCGCATCGCCTTGGCGATCGCGAACCACTCCCACGGGTGGCCGATGCACAGCTTGAAGCCCACCGGCTTGCCGCCCGACAGCGTGCGCAGCTTCTCGATGAACTGCAGCATGCCCACCGGCGAGTCGAAGGCGGCGTGGCGCGACGGCGACACGCAGTCCACACCCACCGCCACGCCGCGCGCCGCGGCGATCTCCGACGTCACCTTCGGGCCCGGCAGCACGCCGCCATGGCCGGGCTTGGCGCCCTGGCTCAGCTTGAGCTCGATCATCTTGACCTGCGGGTCGCGCGCGGTCTCGGCGAAGCGTTCCTCGCTGAACGAGCCGTCGTCGTGGCGGCAGCCGAAGTAGCCCGAGCCGATCTCCCAGATCAGGTCGCCGCCGTGCTCGCGGTGGTAGCGGCTGATCGAGCCCTCGCCGGTGTCGTGCGCGAAGCCGCCGCGCTTGGCGCCGGCGTTGAGCGCGAGGATGGCGTTGGCGCTCAGCGCGCCGAAGCTCATCGCCGAGATGTTGAAGATCGACGCGCTGTACGGCTGCGCTCGCTCGCCGCCCACCGTGATGCGGAAGTCATGGCTCGCGAGCGTGGTGGGCGCGATGGAGTGGTTGATCCACTCGTAGCCCTCGGCGCCCACGTCGTGCTGCGTGCCGAACGGCCGCTTGTCGGGCTCGCCCTTGGCGCGCTGGTAGACCAGCGAGCGCTGCTGGCGCGAGAACGGCGCCGCCTCGTTGTCGCCCTCGATGAAGTACTGCCGCATCTCCGGCCGGATGAACTCGAAGAAGAAGCGCAGGTGGCCGATCACCGGGTAGTTGCGCAGCACCGAGTGGCGCGACTGCCGCACGTCGTGCACGCCGGTGCCCACGAGCGCCAGGAACACCAGCAGCACCAGGCCGCCGCTGCCGGTCACCACCCACACCAGCGCGCTCAGCAACGCGCCGACCGCACAGGCCAGCCAGACGACGTAGCGGATCGGGAAGTGTTCGTTCAGACGCAACAGCCAGGCGGGCATGACGGATTCCTCGGGGCGCGGTGACCCGGGGATGCTAGCCCTGCCGCGTGTCAGTGCGCCGGTCCGACGGGTTGGGGGTTTCCACGGGCGCCGGGCTGCGCAGCGGGGGCTTCGAGCTGCCGGTACACGGCCGTCGCCAGCGCCTGCAAGCGGGCCCGTGGCAGGTCGGCGCTCAGCGCATAGCCCTGCCGGCCATCGACCCAGTAGAAGCTGTGCGTCGGGCCGTCGCCACGCCACTGGAAGGCGGCGGGGGCCGAGGCGCCGGGCGCAGCCGCGCTGCCCAGCACCGACACGTACAGCGTCACGCGCTGCCCCTGCGCGTCCTCGTACATGAACTGCGCGCGTGCCTGACCGGCCTCGCCGGGCAGCAGCCGACCACCGACCAGCCGCAGCCCCTCGCCGTCGAGCGCCGGCACGCGCAGTGGCGCGCCCAGTCGCTTCGACAGCCACTGCACCAGGTGGGCCTGCTGCGCCGCGTCCACCTCGACCGGGTGGCGTTGATCGGGCACGTAGACGGCGTGCGCGGCCATCGCTTCGCGCACGAAGCCCGGCGCCGCCACCTGCGCCGCCTCCGGCGGGGCCGGCGCCACTCGGCCG
>NZ_AZSN01000266.1:0-3084 GCF_000576225.1 Methylibium sp. T29-B
CGAGCCGGGGGTGTCCGGCCTGGCCGCCACGCCGAGCGCGGTGGCCGCCGCGGTTGCCGGTCTCTGGCTCGACGACCTGGAGCGCGAGGCCCGCGCCCTGCTGGAGGCCGGCGTGCCCGACGTCTGGCAGGCCCTGACCGACAAGTTCGAGGCGCGCCTGATCCACACCGCGCTCGACATCACGCGCGGCCGTCGCATCGAGGCGGCCCACAAGCTCGGTATCGGCCGCAACACGATCACGCGCAAAATCCAGGAACTGGGTCTCGACGACTGAACGGCGCCATGCCGGCGCGGGTCGATGCCCGGGCTGGACGAGGAGACGACCGTGAGCCACTTCGGAACGCGTACCGCGGCGCTGCTGTGCGCAGTAGGGATGTCGGGGATGGTCGGGCCGGCGCAGAGTCAGACCGCCATGAAGCCGGGCCTGTGGCAGATCAAGCAGCAGATGGAGCTTGATCCTGCCCAGCAGGCGCAGATGGAGCAGATGCGCAAGCAGATCGCCGCCATGCCGCCGGCGCAGCGCAAGCAGATGGAAGAGATGATGGGCCGCAACGGCGCCGGCATGGACGCCGCCGCCGGCGGCGGCTCGACCAGCAAGGTCTGCGTCACGCCCGATGACGTGGCGCGCCAGTCGGTGCCGATGGAGCAGCGGCCGGACTGCAAATACGACCAGAGCCGCTCCGGCGCGACGACGAACATCAAGTACGTCTGCACCAAGCCGCCGTCGCAGGGTGACATCGAGATCACCACGCTCGGCCCCGAGCGCTACACGATGAAGATGCGCGGCACCGGTGGCGCCAAGGGCACGAAGATGGCGATGCAGGGTGAGGGCCAGTGGCTCGGCGCCGATTGCGGCAGCGTCAAGCCGCTGCCGCGCCCGCCCGCCGCCGCCAAATAGGCAAGCCGCCTTCTACGCGGTCGACAACTCCACGACCACCGGCGCGTGGTCGCTCGGACGCTCGTTCTTGCGGGGCAGCTTGTCGATCATGCAGGCGCTCACCGCGGGTCGGAGCGCCTCGCTGACCAGGATGTGGTCGATACGCAGACCCTGGTTCTTGCGGAACGCCAGGTTGCGGTAGTCCCACCAGCTCCAGCTCTTGGGCGGCTGCTCGAACAGCCGGAAGGCATCGACCAGGCCGAGCGCGATCAACTCGCGGAAGTGCTCACGCTCCTGCGGTGTGCAATGGATCTGCCCCGCCCACAGCACCGGGTCGTGCACATCACGGTCTTCCGGCGCGATGTTGAAGTCGCCCATCAGCACCAGCCTCGCGTGCACGGCCAGCTCGCTACGCACCCAGTTGCGCAGCGCCTGCAGCCACGCCATCTTGTAGGTGAACTTCTCGCTGTCCGGCGCCTGGCCGTTCGGGAAGTAGGCGCCGATCACGCGCACGCCGTCCACCGTGCCGGCGATCACCCGGGCCTGCTCGTCGGCGAAGCCGAAGATGTTCTTCGTCACGTCATGCGCCGGCTCGCGCGACAGCAGCGCCACGCCGTTGTAGGTCTTCTGCCCGAACCACTGCACCGCGTAACCGGCGGCCTCGATTTCGGCGCGCGGGAACTTGTCGTCGGTGAGCTTGGTTTCCTGCAGCACCAGCGCGTCGACCGGGTTCGCGGCCAACCAGTCCAGCACCTGAGGCAGGCGCACGGCGAGCGAGTTGACGTTCCAGGTGGCGAGTCTCATAAGAGGAAAAAATCGATACACATCAACAGAGTAATTGATTCGATTCTGAATCAGCTACGCACTTAGCTACACGAATACGCATTCCTCCTGCCGATCTCGTTGCACGGTCGCGAACAAACGATCTTGCCGCCACAGGCGAGTCGGTTGTTCGACCGATACGAGGAAACGCCGAGCACATCGTCTCATGGCCCAGGCAGAAGTGCCGGCGTCACCCGCTCCTCCAGTGCCCTGCGCTGATCAAGCGGCGATGAGGAGCGCGGCCCAATGGCCACAGCGGCGCAAGCTGTTCCCCGGATCGGCGATGAAGCGGTGGATCTCGTCCAGGTGGATGTCCCGATCCGTGGCCCAGTCGTCGAATCCGCGCATGAGTTCGGCCTTCCCCACCGGCAGCAGTTCGGCCGGCGGCATCGAAGCCGCCCGTGCGCCAAGGCGGCGCCGGTACAGAGGCGACTTGTCAACGGCCATGGGTCGAGATCGCTCCACATGCTGAAGCATCTCCAGCAGGCGAGAATTGATGTTGCGCTCCGTCAAGCGAGCCGCACGCCGTCCGGGCTGTCAGGGTTCAGCCGGCCTTCCCGCGTACCCGCTGGCCCGGCTGCAGCGCTGGCGGTGGGTAGACGATGACCGTGGCGCCTGCAGCCAGCCCCCCGCGGAGCCAGGCCTGGCTGCCATTGCGTGCGCCCAGATCGACGCGGCGCAGTTGGGCACGGCCGTCTTCGACCACCATCACGGCAGCGCCCGCGCCGCCATCGTCGACCGACGGGAACACCGCACTGACAGGAACCACGACCGCCTGTTCTTCGGACACCGTGATGATGCGCACGCCGACACGGAAGCCGTCTCCGAGCAAGCGCCAGCGCGCCGGCGCTCGCTCGAGCGCAACCAGATCGATCAGCACGCGCACGCGCTGTTCCTCGACGCCGAGCGCCGAGACCTTGGTGAACGCGGCCGGCTCGACGCGGCGCACGCGGCCTTCGAGCACGCCTTCGCCGCCCCAGCGCTCGATGAGCACGCGGCTGCCGGGCGCGGCCTGCAGCGCGTCGGCGGTCAAGAGCTCTGCCACGATCTCCAGTTCACGTACGTCGCCCAGTTCCATCAGTGGCGCGCCGGTGGCGACGCTGGCCTCGCTCTCCTGCGCGACCCGCAGCACCGTGCCTGCACCGGTGCCCGCAGCGTGAAGGCGCGCCCGGGCGTGGGCTGCCGCACGGCGGCGAGCGCGGCGCGGGCTTGCTCGACGCCATGCACTGCAACCAGCCGCTCGCTCTCGGCCGCATCGACTTCGCGCTCGGCGGCGGCGAGCGCCAGGCGGTCGGACTCCAGCCGCGTCATGGCAACGAAGCCCTGCTGCGCAAGCTCGGCGCTGCGGCTGGCGTCGTGCGCGGCCTGCAGCCGCGCGACCGCGG
>NZ_AZSN01000267.1:0-3031 GCF_000576225.1 Methylibium sp. T29-B
GGCCGGCGGCCTGGCCGTGTGCGGCCTGGCGCAGGCGCAGGACGCCGCCGCGCCGGTCGACCCTGGAAGGTCGACGTCTACTACGAGAACGACACCCGCTTCCGGGGCAAGGACGCGACCGGCGAGCGCGTCGGGCTCTCCAAGTTCCGCAACACCCTGCAGGTCGAGGCCGACAAGAAGCTCGAAGGCGGCTGGAAGTTCCGCAGCATCCTGCGCGGCAGCTTCGACGGCGTCTACCGCATGAACGACGACCAGTACGGCCGCAAGGCCGGCGGCGGCGTGCTGCTCGAGTCCCAGGGCGGACCGCCCCCGGTGCCGCACGGCAGCGGCATCATCAACAAGGCCGCCGTCGACGGCCTCGGGCTGGTCAACAACGTCTTCGGCTTCAACGCCACCAACCCCGGCGCACCCAACTACAACCCCAACGAAGGCCTGCGCCTGCTGGGTGACCGCTGGCACGACTCGCTCAACGGCGGGGTGGAGTACGCCACCCCGGTGCGCCCCTGCGACACCGACCGGCGCGGCTGCGCCGACTTCGGCGGCTACGGCGACAAGAAGCGCAGCGAGCTCGAACTGCCCGAGTTCAACGAACGCTGGGACGTCATCCGCGAAGCCTTCGTCACCAACACCGTCGGCCTGGCCGACGGCAAGCAGCTCTTCCTCAAGCTCGGCAAGCAGCAGGTGGTGTGGGGCCGCACCGACCTGTTCCGCGTGCTCGACGTGATCAACCCGGTCGACTACTCGCGCAACAACATCTACGACGAACTCCAGGACATCCGCATCCCCATGTGGATCGCCCAGGCCGAGTACCGCATGGGCCCGAGCGAGAGCATGCAGGACCGCAACCTGCAGCTGGTGTGGAACTTCGACAAGTTCCGCCCCAACAACCTCGGCCAGTGCGGCACCGCCAACGTCATCCTCGACGCCGGCTGCTTCTTCCGCGGCATGAAGAACCTGTGGGACAACGGCGGCACGGTGGCCAACTTCGCCAACGTCGGCCCCGGCGTGCTGCTCGCCACCGACTTCGGCCCCGGCCAGATCGGCCTGCGCGACGTGAAGCTGCCCAACTGGAGCTTGAAGAACACCCAGCTCGGGCTGAAGTACGAGGGCGTGAGCCAGGACGGCCTGTCGTTCTCGCTCAACGCGCTGACCTACCGCTCGCAGCTGCCCTCGCTGCACGGCGGCAAGGGCGCGACCAACGCCTTCACCGGCGAGACGCGCACCGACGCGCAGGGCGGCTGGCCCTACCTGATCGCCTTCGACATGCACTTCCCGCGCGTGAACCTGATCGGCGGCTCGATGGACTTCGAGTGGCAGGCGGCCAAGGCGGCGGTGCGGGTCGAGGCGGCCTTCACCAACGGCGAGGAGTTCGCCAACACCCTCAAGCCCCAGCTGTACTCGAAGAACAAGGTGTTCCGCTCGGTGGTCGGCTTCGACCGGCCCACCTTCGTGCCCTTCATCAACCCCAACCGCACCACGCTGTTCTCCGCGCAGCTGTTCTACCAGCACATCTTCGACCACGAGTTCGAGCGCGGCCAGTTCGGCCCGGTGGGCATGCCCGACTGGGAGAACAACGTGATCGCCACGCTGCTGATGAAGGCCTTCCTCGTCAACGACCGCGTCAGCCCGCAGCTGATCACGGCCTACGACGTGCAGGCCCGCGCGCTGGTCACCTCGCCGCAGGTCGACTGGATCGTGACGGACAAGTTCAAGATCAGCTTCGGGGGCAACTTCAAGCTGCGCAACGGCGAGGACCGCTGGAAGTTCGACGACTGCCGCTCGTGCAACCCGTGGGCGCCGTTCACCGCCCCCTTCGGCGACACCGACCCCATGACCACCTACTCGCGCGGCCTCGGCGGCCTCGAGCCCCTCGGGCGCTTCCGCGCCGGCCCCATCGGCTCGGCCTGGAAGGAGAACGAGATCTTCCTCACCGCGCGGTATCAGTTCTGAAGCAGGAGACAAGCATCATGACAACGAAGATTCATCAGATCGGGCTGGCCCTGGTCACGGCGGGCTTCGCCCTGGCCGCCGGCGCCGCCACCGAGGCCGACGTGGAGGCCTCGTTCAACCCGTACAAGAGCGGCTTCCCGAGCGTTGCCGGCCTGACCCCCGGCACCGTGGTCAACAAGGCCAACGTCGAGCAGTTCAAGGACGCCCTGGACCCGGGCCTCTACCAGATCGTCAAGAACGGCTGGGACGAGATCAAGGTCGGGCCGACCACGCAGTTCGCGATGGACAAGTTCTATGTCGAGGCCACGAAGAAGAACCTGAATACCGCCAAGCTCGGCGCCCAGAACGGCGAGATCACCGGCTTCGTTGCCGGCCGGCCCTTCCCGGAGGAGCCCAAGGCCGACGACCCGCGTGCCGGCGAGAAGCTGGCGTGGAACTTCAAGTACGGCCTCAACTGGGGCGACAACGCCGCGGTCTACCCGTTCTACTGGAAGTACCGCAACATGACGAGCGGCCAGGTCGAGCGGGTCATCATGTTCAATTTCCACTTCCTGAACTTCAAGCACCGCGTGCAGCACGCGCCGGTGCCCGAAGTGACGCCCAACCCGTCGGAGCTGTTCCGCGGCATCTACGTGAAGGTGCTCGAGCCGCAGGACCTGAAGAACACGCAGCTGCTGATCCAGCGCTACGAGGACGACCTGAAGTTCGACGACGCCTACCTCTACCTCGGCTTCCAGCGCCGCGTGCGCCGGCTCGCCACCGGGCAGACGACGGACGCCTTCCTCGGCGCGGACCTGATGATCGAGGACTTCGAGGGCTACAACGGCCGCATCTCGGACATGAAGTGGACGTTCAAGGGCACGAAGAACATCCTGATGCCCTACTACAACCACAACGAGCTGCAGCTGACCGACGAGTTCAAGGACCCGAGCGGCTACAAGTTCGTGGACTTCGGCGGGCAGGGCGGCTGCTTCCCGAAGATCACCTGGCAGCTGCGCAAGGTCTACGTGGTCGAGGCCGCACCGGTGCTGGCCAGCCACCCGGTGAGCAAGCGCGTGTTCCACATCGACGCCCAGGTCTT
>NZ_AZSN01000268.1:0-3012 GCF_000576225.1 Methylibium sp. T29-B
CCGTTTCTTCATGGAGCAAGCAGCCAAGGGCATTGCCACGGCCGGTGTGCTGGGCCCGCTGTGGCCGATGATCGCGAACTCCGCCGACATCTCGAAGGCCTACCCCGACGAGGTGATGTCGATCGACGCCTGGTCCAAGGGCAAGATCAAAACCGGCGATCTGATCGGGGCCGACAACGTCGACCTCGTCAAGGACCTGCTCGACCCGGTGGCCTACCACCAGGTCAAGACCATGGGCCGCAAGATCCGCATCGTGCCGACCACCCGCGACATCACGCGCATGTTCCCGGCCGAATACCTCGAGGCCACGCTGCGCAACCAGGGCAAGGCCAAGTTCGACGCGAATGGCAACGTCGTCAGCCCCGACGGCAAGCCGTGGCTCGGCGGCAACCCGTTCCCGGACGCCAAGACCGGCATCGAAGTGGCGGCCAACCTCACGATGTGCTGGGGCCGCAAGGACAACTCGATCACCGCGATCCGCGACTGGGAGGTCGCGCCCGACGGGTCGATGAGCTACCAGTACGACTTCGCCTGGGTCGAGCAGAACACCACGGCGCGTGCCGACGGCAAGGTCGTGCCGGGCGCCGACGAACTGCTGCGCTACAACGCCGTGTACTTCACCGGCCCGTCGGATGTGAAGGGCACCGGCTACCTGAACACCTGGTACTACGACCAGCGCAAGTTCCCCGAGCTCGTCGGCTACCTGCCGGCCTTCAAGCGCGTGCGCAAGTTCCCGACCAACCAGCGCTTCGAACCACTGGTGCCGGGGATGAACCTCTACCTGTCGGACGCCTGGGCGGCGGGCGACCCGATGCTGACGTGGGGCAACTACAAGATCGTCGGCCGCGGCCCCTTCCTCGGCGCGGTGTCGCAAAGCTGGTACGGCGACCGCCCGAACTGGGAGCGCCCGGTGCACGGCGGCCCGAAGAACCAGACCTTCTTCGAGACGCAGATGGAGCTGTGCCCCGATGTCGTGATCTTCGAAGCCGAGCCGACCGGCTACCCGCGTGCCCCGGTGGGCAAGAAGCGCGTGTGGGTCGACGTGCGCAACCAGATGTACGTCGCCTACATCACCTACGACCGCCGCGGCGAGATCTTCAAGTCCTTCGAGCCGCAGTACAGCTTCCAGGACAAGGGCGACAAGAAGTTGATGGACGGCAAGAACACGGCCTGGCACTGGACCGCGGTGCAGTGCTACAACTTCCAGGACGGTCGCATGACGCGCTTCCAGCCCGTCACGTCGATCACCGGCGGCATGTCCACGGCCTTCAACGTCGACGGTCTCTACGAGAAGTACATGACCCAGCAGGCACTGCAGCGCTGGGGACCTGAACATGCCCGAGCGTCAGCAACACGAGCGGTCCACCGCTCGCGGCGGCCGGACTCGGCCTGCCGCACTGCTCGCCCAGCTTGCGGCGGCCGCCGTGCTGCTGTGCGGGGGACGGTCTCGGCGGTGGCGCAGCCGCCGACGGCGCCGCTTCTGCCGCGCTGCAACGCCGGCCGCTCCGGCGCCCGCCGCGGCCGCTGCTGCACCTAGCGGCGGCGCCAAGCTTCTCCGCCACGGCACGGCGCACGACGCGCTGTACGACGTGGCGTTCGAGGGGGAGAGGGGGATTGCGGTGGGGGCGTTCGGCAACGTGCTCGTCACGGCCGATGGCGGGGCGACTTGGCAGGTGCAGCCCTTCCCGATGAAGCACCTGGCGCTGATGGCCGTGGCGATGCGCGAAGGCAAATGCATCGCCGTCGGCCAGACCGGCCTGGTGTATGCCGCAGCCGACTGCAAGACCTGGAAGGCTGCGCCCTCCATGACCAAGTCGCGCCTGCTCGCCGTGGACGTCAACCGCCAGGGCCTGGCCTACGCCGTGGGCGCCTTCGGCACCATCCTCAAGTCCACCGACTGGGGCCAGTCCTGGGCCGTGCAGACCGTCGACTGGAGCACCATCACCGACGACGGCGCCGAACCCCACCTCTACGACATCCACGTCGCCGAGGACGGCAGCGTCACCGCCGTGGGCGAATTCGAACTCGTCATGCGCAGCAGCGACGGCAAGCAGTGGAAGGCCCTGCACAAGGGCGAACGCTCCCTGTTCGGCCTGTCCGTCGTCGAGGGCGGCACCAAGATGTACGCCACCGGCCAGAGCGGCGCGCTGCTCAGCAGCGCCGACGGCGGCGCCACCTGGGTGTCGCACAAGACCGGCACCGGCGCCATCCTCACCGGCGTGCACGCCACGCCCAAGGGCGAAGTGCTCGCCAGCGGCATCAACGCCGTGGTGCTCAGCCGCGACGGCGGGGCCTCCTGGAGCCCGCTGAACTCCAAGCTCGTGCGCAACGCCTGGTACCAGGCCCTCGCAGCCAGCGAAGGCCCGGGCGGCAAGCGACGCGTGGTGGCGGTAGGAGCGGGTGGAACGATCCTGGAACTTGATCTTTGACCTACAACGAGGAGACAACAGCGTGAAGAAGATTCGTACAGAAATCTCTCAGCGGCACGCCATCGCAGTAGCTGCGTTGGTCGCGCTGTGCGGGTCGGCCCAGGCGGCCGAATGGGCCTTCTCGGGCTTCATCCGACAGGAGTTGGCGGTCAAGACCACCGACGACCAGAACCTCACGACCCAGAACGGCAACTCCACCAACGGAGTGACCTACCCCAACAACAGCGTGCTGTTCCCAGGTACCACGCTGACCCGCCCGGGCGAGTACAAGAAAGACGCCGACATCAACTGGTTCGCCACCCGCGTGGACCTCAACTTCGACGGCAAGCTCACCGAGTCACTCAAGGCCACCATCAAGCTGCGCGGCATCGTCGACGAGACCCGCGCCGTCGAAGACGCCTACGGCACGCGCACCGTCGGCGGCGCCAGCACCGGCGTGGGCGACATCAACTCCGGCAGCAGCTTCCGCCAGGCCTTCGGCGGCACCGCTGGCGGCCCGCTGGCCTACGCCACCGACCGCGCGCTGATCGACCTGCCCGCCTTCTACCTCGACTACAACAACGGCCCGCTGTGGCTGCGCGCG
>NZ_AZSN01000269.1:0-3011 GCF_000576225.1 Methylibium sp. T29-B
GGGCGGCGTGGGCAACACCCCGGGCGACAACCCGAGCGGGCAGTCGGGCGGCTTCAACGCGGTGGCGCTGGCGCTGCAGCAGCCCTCGCCGACGCTGGAGTACCGCTTCGACTTCGCGATCCTGACCGACCTCAAGGGCGGCTGGTACGCGCAGCCGGGCGTGAAGTGGAAGCCCACCAAGTCGATCCAGGCCGACCTCTACCTCAACGCCGTGTACTCCCAGAACAAGGGCGAGTACCGCGACTTCGTCGACGGCCTGCAGCACAACAACGAAATCTTCGCCCGCGTGGCTTATCAGTTCTGAGTGTCTAGTCGTGGTGTACGTCGACCCGGCCGCGCAGGGGCCGGCGTTCGACAGCCACATGCACCGGCCGCTCGCGCAGCCGGTGCTTTTTTCTTTGTGCCGTGGCTCTCATAGCGTAAACAAACCCTAGTTCATGGCGCACCTTCTTCGTTTCGATCGCGACTTCAGCCGCCGGGCCTTCCTCGACGCCACCGGCAAGGGACTGCTGCGCGCCGGCGTGTTCGGGTCGGCCTGGACGGCCTTCCTGCGCACCGGTTCGGTCGCGGCGGCCTATCCGGACGAACTGCTGTCGATCGAGGTCTACAGCAAGGGCCGCCTCAAGTCCGGCGACGTGATCGACGCGGGCAACGTGGAACTGGTGAAGGACCTGCTCGACCCGGTCCGCTATCGGCAGATCTCCACGATGGGCCGCAAGCTGGTGCTGGCACCGACTACCACCGACCTGAGCCACCTGAACCCGACGCCCTACCTGGAAGCCACCGCGCGCAACCGCGGCAAGGCGCGTTTCGACGCCACCGGCAACATCGTCACCACCGAAGGCAAGCCCTGGATCGGCGGCAATCCGTTTCCGGAGCCCACGTCGGCGCTGGAGATGTTCGCCGCCCACACGCTGAGCTGGGGCCGCCACGACGTGTCGGTCTATGCCAGCAAGGAATACGACCTCGACCCTTCGGGCAACCTGCAGTACCAGTACTCGTCGGTGTGGGCGGAGATGTCCACGGTGGCGCGCACCGTCATCGATCCCAAGCCCTACTGGGCCGGTGAGCCGGACAAGCTGCGCTACCAGTCGGTGCTGTTCACCGAGCCGGCCGATGCGCGTGGCACCATCTTCCTCAACATCTGGGCCTACGACCAGAACCAGTTCCCGCAGCTCTACGGCTACCTGCCGGCCTTCAAGCGGGTGCGCAGTTTCCCGACCAATCAGCGCTTCGAGCCGCTGGTGGCCGGCGCCGAGCTCTACCTGTCGGACGCCTGGGCGGCCGGCGATCCGTTCCTGACCTGGGGCAACTATCAGGTCGTGCACCGCGGGCCGCACCTCGCAGCGGTCTCGCGCGGCTGGACGTCGACCCATCCGAACTGGGAGCACACCACCCACGGCGGCCCGAAGGGCAACCTGTTCTGGGACCACGCGGTCGAACTGGTACCCGAGGTGATCGTCATCGAGGCCGAGCCGGTGCGTTACCCGCGCGCGCCGGTCGGGCGCAAGCGCGTGTGGTTCGACGCGCGCACGCTTGTGCCGTTCCAGATGGTGTCCTACGACCGTCGCGGCGAACTGTTCCGCCACTTCGACGCGTCCTTCGCGTACTACGACGACGGCAAGGCGCGCGTGATGGACGGCAAGGAGCCCTACTGGTCCTGGGCCACCGTGCATGCCTTCAACGTGCAGACCAACCGCATGACCCGCATCGAGCAGGTGCGCGAGGTGCCGGGCGGCCACTCGATGCGCGTCAACGACCCCAGCGTCTACGACAAGTACCTGACCACTTCCGCGATGCAGCGGCTGGGCAACTGAAGCCCGGTCTCTGCGCTTCTTCACCACCCCCAAGGAGACGACGATGTCACTGGACCCGCAAGTACAAGGATTGCTCGATGCGTTCAAGGCGCAGGGCCTGAAGAGCTTCGAGCAGATGACGGTGCCCGAATCCCGCGAGACTGCCATGGCCTTCGTCGGCCTGGAAGGCGACGAGGAGGCGGTAGCCGATGTGTCGAATCACCGTGTGCCGGTGAAGGGCGGCGACATCGCCGTGCGCATCTACCGGCCAGCGGGCAACGCACCGCACCCGATGCTGGTGTACTTCCACGGCGGCGGCTTCGTGTTCGGCAACCTGGACCTGGTCGACAAGGTGGCGCGGTCGCTGTGCAACGCGTCCAACGCGGCGGTGGTCTCGGTCGACTACCGCAAGGCCCCCGAGCATCCCTATCCCACGGCGCCGGAGGATGCCTACGCCGGCCTGGTGTGGGCGCGCGAGAACGCCGCGAAGCTGGGCCTCGACCCGGCCCGCATCGCGGTGGCCGGCGACAGCGCCGGCGGCAACCTCGCGGCGGTCGTGTCGCAGATGGCGCGTGACCGCAAAGGCCCGAAGATCGCGCACCAGGTGTTGGTCTACCCGGTCACCGACGCGGCGGGCGACTACCCCTCGCGCAAGGAGAACGCCGAAGGCTACCTGCTGACGCAGGGCGCGATGCAGTGGTTCTTCGGTCACTACCTGACCCAGCCCGCGCAGGCGAGCGACGCCTATGTCTCGCCGATCAAGGGCGACCTGAAGGGACTGCCCGCGGCCACGGTGATCACCGCCGGCTACGACCCGCTGCGCGACGAGGGCGATGCCTACGCCAAGGCACTGGCGAAGGCCGGCGTGTCGGTGGACCATGTGCCCAACCCGACGATGATCCACGGCTTCTTCTGGATGAAGGGCGTGATCGGCCACACGCAGAGCATCTACGACCGCATCGGCAGGAACCTGAAGTCTGCGTTCGGGACCGCCTGAGTGTCCGTGTCACGGCGCAGCTGAGGGGGCGGCCATGACGGCAGCGGGGCCGGGCCCCGGCCCGTTGCACGGCGTGCGTGTCGTCGAGGTCGCTGCCATGGGGCCGGCGCCGTTCTGCGGCATGCTGCTGGCCGACCTGGGCGCCGACGTGCTGCGCATCGACCGGCCCGGCGGCGGCGCCCAGGCGGCGTTGTTCGATCCGGCCCGCGACGTGCTGC
>NZ_AZSN01000270.1:0-2999 GCF_000576225.1 Methylibium sp. T29-B
CCACGGCCCAGGGCACCGCCTGCAAGCCGGCCAGCGGGGGCACCGCGGACGGCGGCGCCGGCCCCACACGTGTTTCGGCACGCCCAGGCCCCGTTCGGCGCTCAGGCGCCCGAACTGCTGCCCCCAGAACGCCGACCACGGCATGCCCGTCACGGCCAGGAACACGATCGCCACGGCGGCGACGATCCCGGTCACCGCGTGCACGTCGCGCCACCAGAGGCGCTGCGCCGGGCGCTCGCGCACGGTACAGACACCGCCCGAGCGCCCGCGCGGCCACCACAGGAACACGCCGGACACCACGAGCACCAGCGCCCAGCCGGCCACGATCTCGATCCAGTGGTTGGCCACCGGGCCGGCGATCGCCAGCGAGTGGAGGCGCTTGACGACCTCCATCAGCCGGTCGTCGTCGCGCAGCCTGCCCAGTTCCCGGCCGTCGGCCGGGTCGAGGTAGACCGCGACGATGCCCTCGGCCGTGCGGATGCCCACCTCGGCGCTGCGGCCCGGCCGGGCCGGCGCGACGAAGCGCACCGCCACGCCGGGTTCGGCCGCCAGGGCCCTGTCGACCAGCGCGGACGCTGCCAGCCCCGGCGCGGACCCGGCTTCGACGACGCGCAGCCGTGCATAGAGCAGCGACTCGATCGGGTCCTTGAACAGGTACAGCGCGCCGGTCGTCGCCAGCAACGCCAGGAAGGGCAGGCAGACCAGCCCGGCGTAGAAGTGCCAGCGCCAGACGCGCCGGTACAGCGCGGACTCGGAGGCGGCGGCAGCAGCCTCCGCGGGGATCGCGTCGCTCATCGCGGCCTCAGAACTTGAAGCGCGCACCGACGTACACCGAGCGGGGCTCGCCGGGCGTGAGGATGGCTGCGTTGGATTCCGCCCTGTCCTGCACGCTGAACAGCGAGACGTAGTTCCGGTCGGCGAGGTTGCGAGCCTCGGCGTAGAGCTCCCAGTGATCGCGGGTCAGGCCGGCGCGCAGGCCCCACAGGGTGTAGCGGTCGACCGTGTAGGTGTTGGCGAAGTCCGCGTACCGGCGCCCCACGAGATCGAAGGTGGGCCCGGCGAAGAAGCCGCTCGCATGGCGGTAGAGCAGTTCGCCGCGCACCGCATAGGTCGGCGCGGCAGGCAGCCGGTTGTTGCCGTAGTCGGCATCGCCCTTGAAGCGGAAGTGGTTGACCGTCAGGTTGAGCAGCGGCTCGACGCGGTGGGCACCGGCGTCGTCGATCGCCAGGCTGGCGCCCAGCAGGGCCTCGACGCCGGCGTGGACCGTGCCGTCGACGTTGGTCGACAGGCTGACGCCGGGCACCGGGGCGCGCGACAGGATCTCGTCGCGCAGCCGCGCGTAGTAGACGGCGACGTCCCAGTGCCATTGGCTGCGGCCCGCGTCGTGCGTGCCGCGCGTGCCGACTTCCAGCACGGTGCCCTTCATCGCCTCCAGCGTCGACTGGTCGCCGCGCACGTCGTCCTCCAGTTCGTAGAGCGTGGGCGCCTCGTACAGGCGGCTCAGGTTGGCGAACAGCTGGACGGTGGGCGCCAGCTGGTGGATCAGGCCCACCCGCGGGTTGATGCTGTGGTAGTCGTCTTCCGGGTTGCGCAGGGCACCACTGGACACCGTGGTATTGCGGATCTCGCGGCGGGACGACACGGCCTGCGCGCCGTAGACCGCGGTCCAGTCCGGCGCGAACTGCCAGCGGTCCATCACGAACAGCTCCAGGCTGTCGGCCCGGTTGTCCACCTGCGTCGACAGCGTCGCGGCGCCGCCGGGCTCGTATCCGTAGTTCCCGCCCTTCACGGTGGTGAGGCCCGCGTTCAGGCCGACCAGCAGGTCGTGTTCGCCGATGCGACGCTGGTAGCGCAGCGTGCCGCCGAGGTTGCGCTGCTCGGTGTCGATCAACAGGCTGAAGAACGGCGGCGCGTAGACGATCGGGTGGTAGAGCTGCTGCTCCTCGTACGACAGGCCGGCCGTGAGGCTGCTGTTCGCGTCGATGTCCCACGTCGTCTTGTTGGCGAGGCGCCAAGTCTTCACGTTGTACTGGTAGTCGCCGGCCAACGCGGCGGCCTGGGCCTGGTGCGGGTTCGCTCGCCATTCGTCGCGCGTCAGCGCGCCCGGCAACTGCTGGTCGTTGTCGATCGCGGTGGCGTAGAAGCGCGTCCGCACGGCATCGCCGAGCTGCCAGCCGGCATTGGCGTAGAGGCCGCTGCGCTCCTGGCGGTGGTGATCACGGTAACCGTCGCTGCGCTTGCCCTCGGCGGTGACCAGCGCATCGAAGGCGCCGGCCACCGTGCCCAGCGTGATGCGGGCCTGCCGCTGGCCGTGGCTGCCGCCGTTGAGCAGCAGCTCGTTCGGTGCTCCGTCGCGCGCCGTGGGCGTGATGAAGTCGATCGCACCGCCGAGCGTGCTGGCGCCATAGGTGAGCGCGTTCGCGCCGCGCGCCACGATGGCGTAGCGCGCCGACAGCGGGTCGACGTCGCGGTTGTGGTTGTTGCCGTCGGCGGCGGTCACCGGCAGGCCGTCCTGCAGCAGCTTGATGCCGTTGCCGTCGTAGTTGGTGGCGTCGAGGTTGGAGCCGCGGCTGGACAGGAAGGACGAGTCGCCGGTGCTGCCGCTGGCGGCCCACAGGCCGGGCACGTAGCGCAGCATGTCGGCCAGGCTGGTGACGTTGCGCTGGCGCAGGGTCTCGCCGTCGACCAGCGTCACGGCGCCGGGTGTGACGGCCTGCTCTGCCGTCAGTGCCTTCCTGACCTGATCGGGCTCTCGCTCGGCAGTGATGACGATGGGCGGCAGTTGCGCCTCTTGCGGGCTCTGGGCCTGCGCGATCGCGCACGGGCCGAGGACGAGAGCAGACAGGACTGCGGGTGATCTTGAAAGCATGGTGCGAAGTTCCGGAAGCTGAGTCAGCGCTGCCGCCGGTCGGGCCGGCGTCGGGCGCGCGTCGTTCGGCACGCCGTCGCCGCGCCCTGGGCGGGCCGCAGCGCGAACCGATGCGCACGGAAGCACCGTG
>NZ_AZSN01000271.1:0-2982 GCF_000576225.1 Methylibium sp. T29-B
CCGCCGCCGCTGCGGCCGCATCGAGCGCGGCGTCGGCCGGCAGCCATTCGAGCACGCGATGCACCGCACGGCCGAGTTGCGCAGCTTCGGTGTCGGCGTCGGCCGCCACCGGGTCGGAGGGCTCGGCGGCGAGACGGACGCGCGGCAGCGCAAGCAGCACCACCGGGCTCTCGGCCGACCTGGCGGACCCTGCCGTGCCACCGGCATCGGCTGACGGTGGGACGGCATCCGCCCCCGCTTCAGCGAGTCGCTGCCACGCGCTCGGCCCTGGCGCCGCGCGGTGCGGGGTTGTCGCGCTGAAGACGAGCCGCTCTCGGGCCCGGGTCATCGCCACGTAGAGCGCATTGAGCTCCTCGCGCGCCCGCCCTTCCTGCTCGGCCGCCATCAGGGCGCGCAGCGACGGCGGGCAACGCGACTCACTGGCGACGAAGGCGCAGCAATGGGGGTGCGCCGCATCGGCCGGCCAGTCGATCAGCAGGGTCGCGGTCTCCGCCTTCGGCGCCTCCGGCATGGTGTCGATCACGAACACCGCGCGCGCCTCCAGGCCCTTGGCGCCATGGATGGTCAGCAACTGCACCGCGTCGGCCGCGCTCTGCGGCGGCAGCAGCACGCGCCGGCGCCGGAGCGCACGCACGAAGTTGTAGGGCGTGGCATGGCGCGCACCGTCGAGCAGCAGCGACTGCGCCAGCAGCGCATCGATGGCCGCAAGCGCCAGCAAGCGCCCCGCAGGCGGCACCACAGCGGCATAGCGCTCGCGCACCTCGCCCTCGTCGACGATGCGATCGAGCAGATCGTGCGGCGGCAGTGCCGCGGCGGCCGCCAGCCAGCCGGGCCACAGCGCGCGGGCCCGATCGAGGGCCGCCCTGCTCGCGCCTGCGCCACGCAGCAGCACCTCGCTCCAGGCAAGCCGCTCAGCCCGCGCCGCCCGTGCGAGCGCCACCAGGTCGTCATCGCTCGCGCCGAACACCGGACTCTTCAGGGCCTGCGCGAACGACAGGTCGTGCGACGGTGACGCCAGCGCATCGAGCAGCGCGACCAGGTCGCGCACTTCGGGCGCCGCCATCAGCTCGCGCTGCTCGGGCGTGGCGTGGGGAACGCCACGTTCACGCAGCGCCTGGGCCACCAGTGCCAACGGGGCCCGCTTGCGACACAGCACCTGGATGTCGCCCGGGGCCAGCCCCCCTTCGGCCAGCAGGGCGGTGATGCCGACCGCAACCTGCTCCGCCTCGATCCGCCGCAGCACCTCTTCAGGCTCGGTGCGCGGTGTGGTGAGGCTGTCGCGCCAACCGCCGGCGGCAACCACCGGACCGCCCTTCTCCGGCCGGGGCACCGCCGGCAGCAACCACACCGCACCGGGCGGCTCGCTCACGTCGGTGGTGTGCGGGCGGAAGTCGTCGAACCGGCCACCGGCCTGCGCGTGCGCGAACACCGCATTCAGTACGGCCAGCACCCGGGGCGCGTTGCGGCGCGTGTGGTCGCACGCCAGGTGGGCACCGTCCAGCGCGGTGACGACGAAGTCGCGCGCGTGCGCGAAGACGCGCGGGTCGGCCCGACGGAAGCGGTAGATGCTCTGCTTCGGATCGCCGACGATGAAGACCGACAGGGGCCGCTGTCCGCTGCTGCCGCCGCCGGCCCCGGCGTAGCCGCTGAGCCAGGCGTCGAGCGTGCGCCACTGCAGCGGGCTGGTGTCCTGGAACTCGTCGATCAGCAGGTGACGCACGCGCGCATCCAGCCGCTCCTGGACCCAGCCCGACAGTTCGGCATCGGCCAGCAGGTGCTCGGCGCAGGCCTCGAGGTCGGCCATGTCGGCGAGGCCGCGGTCGCGCTTGAGCTGGCGGTAGCTGGCGAGCAATACGCGAGACAGCCGGACCATGCGCGCATGCGCACGGTGCGCCGCCTGCTGGTCCATGGCCTCGGCAATGCGCCGCAGCACGTCGGCCGCCTCGTTCAGGCCCGGTGCGTCGATCTGCTTGCGCAGTTCGCCGGTCTTGGTGAACAAGGCCTGCCAGGCGGCGTCGAAGGCCGCCGACGGATCGGCTTCGATGCCGGCCAGCGCCTGCTCGAGTGCGCTGCCCGCATCTCGCGACTTCTTGCCCCCGGCCGCCCCCAGCGCCACCGCCAGAGTCGACAGCGCGCTCCGGATGTCCGGCTGCGCCAGCCAGTCGGCGGGATGGGCCAGTCCGTCGAACTGCGGCCACAGCGCTGCGGCCGCTGGCACGCTGGTTTCCAGCACGCCGGCGGCATCGGCCCGTTCGATCTCGACGCGCTGGTCGAGCGCAGCCTCGAGCCACTGCTGCGCCACGTGCGCCCGCGATCGTGCACGAGTGCCGCGAAGTCCTCGCGCAGGGCGGCATCGGCCGATACGGCCGACAGGAAACGCCGCCAGTAGTGCGGCTGCAGGTCGCTGCGGTCCTCGAGCAGGTCGACCTCGGACTGCAGGCCCAGCGGCTCCAGCAGCGCCAGCGGCGCGGCGCGCAGCAATTGGCTGAACCAGCCGTGGAAGGTGCGGATCTCGACCAGACGCCCACCGGACAGCAGTTCCGCGTACAGCGCGGCCAACCGGGGCACGAGCACGCCGGCCTCCTGCCGCGTGCAGCCGCGATCGACCAGCGCCTGCTCGCGCTGCGCGTCGTCGCACAGCGCGAACTCGTGCAGCCAGCCCTGCAGGCGCTCGCGCATCTCGCCCGCAGCCTTGCGGGTGAAGGTGATGGCCAGGATCTCCTGCGGCGCCGCGCCATCGAGCAGCGCACGCAGGATGCGCGACACCAGCATCCACGTCTTGCCGGCGCCGGCACAGGCTTCGACGACGACGCTGCGGCGCGGGTCGCAGGCCACGCGGTAGAACGCCGCCGGCGCCACCAGCGCGCCATCGATGCGGTAGGCGAACGCCGCCGACGTCATGCCCGGTCCTCGCGCCAGTGGTCGCGCCGGCACAGGCCGCGTGCGCTGCAGTGCTCGCAGGCGCTGCCCTCGCCCAGCGCC
>NZ_AZSN01000272.1:0-2929 GCF_000576225.1 Methylibium sp. T29-B
ACGCTTCTTCATGGAGCAGACCGCCAAGGGCATTGCGACGGCGGGGGTGCTGGGTCCGCTGTGGCCGATGATCGCGAACTCCGCGGACATCACCAAGGCCTACCCGGACGAGCTGATGTCGATCGACGCCTGGTCCAAGGGCAAGATCAAGACCGGTGACTTCATCACCGCCGAGAACGTCGACATCGTCAAGGATCTGCTCGACCCGGTGGCGTACCAGGAAGTCAAGACCATGGGGCGGCGCATCCGCATCGTGCCCACCACCAAGGATGTGACCCGGATGTTCCCGCACGAATATCTGGAGGCGACCTTGCGCAACCAGGGCAAGGCGAAGTTCGATGCCGGCGGCAACATCGTGTCGCCCGATGGCAAGCCCTGGATCGGCGGCAATCCCTTCCCCGACGCGAAGACCGGTGTGGAGGTGGCGGCCAACCTTACGCTGTGCTGGGGTCGCCACGACAACTCCATCTACGCCATCCGCGACTGGGAGATCGCGCCCGACGGTTCGCAGAGCTACCAGTACGACTTCGCCTGGGTGGAAGAGAACTCGGTCGCACGTGCTCAGGCCAAGAGCTTTCCCGGGGGCGAGGACAAGCTGCGCTACCAGGCCGTGTTCTTCACCTCGCCGGTCGATGTGAAGGGCACCAGCTACCTGAGCACCTGGTACTACGACCAGCGCAAGTTCCCCGATCTCTCCGGTTACCTGCCGGCCTTCAAGCGCGTGCGCAAGTTCCCGACCAACCAGCGCTTCGAGCCGCTGGTGGCCGGCGTGAACTTCTATCTGTCCGACGCCTGGGCGTCCGGCGATCCCATGCTGACCTGGGGCAACTACAAGATCGTCGGTCGCGGCCCGATGCTCGGTGCGCAGTCGCAGACCTGGTACGGCGACCACCCGAACTGGGAACGCCCGGTGCATGGTGGCCCGAAGGGCATCACCTTCTTCGACACCAACATGGAGCTGTGCCCCGACGTGGTGGTGTTCGAGGCCGAACCCGTGGGCTACCCGCGCGCGCCGGTCAGCAAGAAGCGGGTGTGGGTCGACACGCGGAACATGATGTTCGTGGCCTACGTGACCTACGACCGCCGCGGCGATCTCTTCAAGTCCTTCGAGCCGCAGTTCAGCCTGTACGAGAAGGGCGACAAGAAGCTGATGGACGGCAGCCACACCGCGTGGTCGTGGACCGCGGTGACCTGCCACAACATCCAGGACGGCCGCATGACGCGCTTCCTGCAGACCAAGAGCATCGCCGGAGGCGTTTCGCAGGGCTACAACGTCGAGGGCACCTTCGACAAGTACCTGACCGAGCAGGCGCTGCAACGTCTGGGGACCTGAGCATGTCCGAAGGTCGGCAACACGCGCGGCCCGCCGCTCGCGCCGGGCTGTTCGCGCGGTTCGCGGCGATGGCGGTGCTGCTGTCGGGGGCTGCGGTGTCGATGGCGGCACCGCCGTCATCCGGCGCCAAGCTTCTGCGCCACGGCACGGCGCACGATGCCTTGTACGACGTGGTGTTCGAAGGGGAGAAGGGCATCGCGGTGGGGGCGTTCGGCAACGTGCTGGCCACGGCCGACGGCGGGGCGACATGGCAGGTCCAGGCCTTCCCGATGAAGCACCTGGCGCTGATGGCCGTGGCGATGCGCGAAGGCAAATGCATCGCCGTCGGCCAGACCGGCCTGGTGTATGCGGCAGCCGACTGCAAGACCTGGAAGGCTGCGCCCTCCATGACCAAGTCGCGCCTGCTCGCCGTCGACGTCACCCGCCAAGGCCTCGCCTACGCCGTGGGCGCCTTCGGCACCATCCTCAAGTCCACCGACTGGGGCCAGTCCTGGGCCGTGCAGACCGTCGACTGGAGCACCATCACCGACGACGGCGCCGAACCCCACCTCTACGACATCCACGTCGCCGAGGACGGCAGCGTCACCGCCGTGGGCGAATTCGAACTCGTCCTGCGCAGCAGCGACGGCCAGCAGTGGAAAGCCCTGCACAAGGGAGAACGCTCCCTGTTCGGCCTGTCCGTCGTCGAAGGCGGCAAGAAGATGTACGCCAGCGGCCAGAGCGGCGCGCTGCTCAGCAGCGCCGACGGCGGCGCCACCTGGACCTCGCACAAGACCGGCACCGGCGCCATCCTGACCGGCGTGCACGCGACCGCCCAGGGCGAAGTGCTCGCCAGCGGCATCAACGCCGTGGTCCTCAGCCGCGACGGCGGGGCCACCTGGAGCCCGCTGAACTCCAAGCTCGTGCGCAACGCCTGGTACCAGGCGCTCGCTGCGAGCGAAGGCACCGGCGGCAAGCGGCGCCTGGTGGCGGTGGGAGCCGGTGGAACGATCCTGGAACTCGATCTTTGACCTACAACGAGGAGACAACAGCGTGAAGAAGATTCGTACAGAAATCTCTCAGCGGCACGCCATCGCAGCAGCTGCGTTGGTCGCGCTGTGTGGGTCGGCCCAGGCGGCCGAATGGGCCGTGTCGGGCTTCATCCGACAGGAGTTGGCGGTCAAGACCACCGACGACCAGAACCTCACCAACCAGGGCGGCAACTCCACCAACGGCGTGAGCTACACCAACAACGGTGTGGCCGCGGGGCTCTCGCCCACCCTGACCCGCCCGGCGGAGTACAAGAAGGACGCCGACATCAACTGGTTCGCCACGCGAGTCGACCTCAACTTCGACGGCAAGCTCACCGAGTCGCTCAAGGCCACCATCAAGCTGCGCGGCATCCTCGACGAGACCCGCGTCGTCGAGAGCGCCTACGGCACGCGCACCGTCGGCGGCGCCAGCACCGGCGTGGGCGACATCAACTCCGGCAGCAGCTTCCGCCAGGCCTTCGGCGGCACCGCCGGCGGCCCGCTGGCCTACGCCACCGACCGCGCGCTGATCGACCTGCCCGCCTTCTACCTCGACTACAACAACGGCCCGCTGTGGATCCGTGCC
>NZ_AZSN01000273.1:0-2921 GCF_000576225.1 Methylibium sp. T29-B
ATCTCATCTGCGCAAGGCAGAACGTGAAGACGGCCGCCCTGGACCTCGCCCGCGAGCGCCAGGCGCACGAGGCCGGCGCGCGGACCCGCGCCACGGCCCACGAGCGGACGCCGCAGCAGGAGCGCCAGAAGGCCGCCAGAGAGGCCGAGCGCGGCCGTGAGGCTTGGACGCTAGGGCAGGGCATGAAAAAGCCCGTAGCGGGCTGCTACGGGCGTCTGACGCGGTGGAAAGGGGGAGGGGATGTTGTCTACATGGCTCTGCTGTAGTGAGTGGGTTGCGCTCCGGCAGCGGTCCTGATCAATCGTCACCCTTTCTCGGTCCTTCAACGTTCCTGACAACGAGCCTCCTTTTCGCCAATCCATCGACAATCACCGCGAGTCCCTGCTCGAACGCTGCGTCCGGACCGGCTTCGTCGAAGGCGTCTATCGCGGCCCGCAACAGCGGCGAGAGCGGAGCCTGTTCAACGGTGCCGCCGCGCTCGCCGGCATCGCTGTCGCCGGCCTGCTCCTCAAGCACGGCCCCAACAGTGAAGTAGCTGATTGTCATCAGCGCATTGACGGCGTCCCCGGCCGAAAACCCGCCTCGCAGAGGAAGCGAAGCTGCGCGTCGGCCGTTTCCATCTGCGGTGCGCCCGGTCGCGTGCCGGCATGGATGCGCGCGCCATCGCGGTAGGCGAGCAGCGCCTGCCTGAAGCTGCGGGCATTCCCGATCAGAAATGAGCGCCAGTCGTCGTCGGCTCTCGGCACCGAATGCGTATGATTCTCCGCCAGCATGGCTTCGGCCAGTGCGTCGAGCAGCGCCCGCTTGTTCCTGAAGTGCCAGTAAAGCGCCGGCTGCTGAACCCCCAACCGTTCCGCCAGTTTGCGTGTCGTCAGACCGTCTACGCCGACCTCGTTCAACAGGTCCAGGGCGGCACGGATCACTGTATTCGGCTGCAACTTTGTCATGCTTGACACTTTATCACTGATAAACATAATATGTCCACCAACTTATCAGTGATAAAGAATCCGCGCGTTCAATCGGACCAGCGGAGGCTGGTCCGGAGGCCAGACGTGAAACCCAACAGACCCCTGATCGTAATTCTGAGCACTGTCGCGCTCGACGCTGTCGGCATCGGCCTGATTATGCCGGTGCTGCCGGGCCTCCTGCGCGATCTGGTTCACTCGAACGACGTCACCGCCCACTATGGCATTCTGCTGGCGCTGTATGCGTTGGTGCAATTTGCCTGCGCACCTGTGCTGGGCGCGCTGTCGGATCGTTTCGGGCGGCGGCCAATCTTGCTCGTCTCGCTGGCCGGCGCCACTGTCGACTACGCCATCATGGCGACAGTGCCTTTCCTTTGGGTTCTCTATATCGGGCGGATCGTGGCCGGCATCACCGGGGCGACTGGGGCGGTAGCCGGCGCTTATATTGCCGATATCACTGATGGCGATGAGCGCGCGCGGCACTTCGGCTTCATGAGCGCCTGTTTCGGGTTCGGGATGGTCGCGGGACCTGTGCTCGGTGGGCTGATGGGCGGTTTCTCCCCCCACGCTCCGTTCTTCGCCGCGGCAGCCTTGAACGGCCTCAATTTCCTGACGGGCTGTTTCCTTTTGCCGGAGTCGCACAAAGGCGAACGCCGGCCGTTACGCCGGGAGGCTCTCAACCCGCTCGCTTCGTTCCGGTGGGCCCGGGGCATGACCGTCGTCGCCGCCCTGATGGCGGTCTTCTTCATCATGCAACTTGTCGGACAGGTGCCGGCCGCGCTTTGGGTCATTTTCGGCGAGGATCGCTTTCACTGGGACGCGACCACGATCGGCATTTCGCTTGCCGCATTTGGCATTCTGCATTCACTCGCCCAGGCAATGATCACCGCCCCTGTAGCCGCCCGGCTCGGCGAAAGGCGGGCACTCATGCTCGGAATGATTGCCGACGGCACAGGCTACATCCTGCTTGCCTTCGCGACACGGGGATGGATGGCGTTCCCGATCATGGTCCTGCTTGCTTCGGGTGGCATCGGAATGCCGGCGCTGCAAGCAATGTTGTCCAGGCAGGTGGATGAGGAACGTCAGGGGCAGCTGCAAGGCTCACTGGCGGCGCTCACCAGCCTGACCTCGATCGTCGGACCCCTCCTCTTCACGGCGATCTATGCGGCTTCTATAACAACGTGGAACGGGTGGGCATGGATTGCAGGCGCTGCCCTCTACTTGCTCTGCCTGCCGGCGCTGCGTCGCGGGCTTTGGAGCGGCGCAGGGCAACGAGCCGATCGCTGATCGTGGAAACGATAGGCCTATGCCATGCGGGTCAAGGCGACTTCCGGCAAGCTATACGCGCCCTAGGAGTGCGGTTGGAACGTTGGCCCAGCCAGATACTCCCGATCACGAGCAGGACGCCGATGATTTGAAGCGCACTCAGCGTCTGATCCAAGAACAACCATCCTAGCAACACGGCGGTCCCCGGGCTGAGAAAGCCCAGTAAGGAAACAACTGTAGGTTCGAGTCGCGAGATCCCCCGGAACCAAAGGAAGTAGGTTAAACCCGCTCCGATCAGGCCGAGCCACGCCAGGCCGAGAACATTGGTTCCTGTAGGCATCGGGATTGGCGGATCAAACACTAAAGCTACTGGAACGAGCAGAAGTCCTCCGGCCGCCAGTTGCCAGGCGGTAAAGGTGAGCAGAGGCACGGGAGGTTGCCACTTGCGGGTCAGCACGGTTCCGAACGCCATGGAAACCGCCCCCGCCAGGCCCGCTGCGACGCCGACAGGATCTAGCGCTGCGTTTGGTGTCAACACCAACAGCGCCACGCCCGCAGTTCCGCAAATAGCCCCCAGGACCGCCATCAATCGTATCGGGCTACCTAGCAGAGCGGCAGAGATGAACACGACCATCAGCGGCTGCACAGCGCCTACCGTCGCCGCGACCCCGCCCGGCAGGCGGTAGACCG
>NZ_AZSN01000274.1:0-2897 GCF_000576225.1 Methylibium sp. T29-B
CCGGTCGAGCGCACCGCGCCGACGGCCGCGCTGCCGGCCCACGAGCCGACGGCGCCCCAGGGTCATCTGCCGCACGCCTCGCCGTCGGTGCGCCGCTTCGCCCGCGAACTGGGCGTGCCGCTGGCCGAGGTCAGGGGCAGCGGCCTGAAGGGTCGCATCACGCTGGAGGACGTGCAGGGCTTCGTCAAGGGCGTGATGTCCGGCGAGACGCGCACCGCGCAGGCCGCCAAGGCGCCCGCTGCGGGCGGCGGCGCCGGGCTCGACCTGCTGCCGTGGCCCAAGGTCGACTTCGCGAAATTCGGCGCGGTGGAGCGCAAGGACCTGTCGCGCATCAAGAAGATCAGCGGCGCCAACCTGCACCGCAACTGGGTCGTGATCCCGCACGTCACCAACCACGACGATGCCGACATCACCGAACTCGAGGCCTTCCGTGTCCAGCTCAACAAGGAGAACGAGAAGTCCGGCGTGAAGGTCACGATGCTGGCCTTCCTGATCAAGGCCTGCGTGGCGGCGCTGAAGAAGTTCCCCGAATTCAACGCCAGCCTGGACGGCGAGCAGATCGTGCTGAAGCAGTACTTCCACATCGGCTTCGCGGCCGACACGCCCAATGGGCTGGTCGTGCCGGTGATCAAGGACGCCGACAAGAAGGGCGTGCTGCAGATCAGCCAGGAGATGAGCGAGCTGGCCAAGAAGGCACGCGACGGCAAGCTGGGGCCGGCCGACATGAACGGCGGTTGCTTCAGCATCAGCTCGCTCGGCGGCATCGGCGGACGCTACTTCACGCCGATCATCAACGCGCCCGAAGTCTCCATCCTCGGCGTGTGCAAGAGCAGCACCGAGCCGCGCTGGGACGGCAAGGCCTTCCAGCCACGCCTGATCCTGCCGCTGTCGCTGAGCTGGGACCACCGCGTGATCGACGGCGCGGCGGCGGCTCGCTTCAACGCCTACCTCGGTCAGATCCTGGCGGACTTCCGCCGGGTGCTGCTGTGAGAGGGACGCGGACATGGCAATGATCGATATCAAGGTCCCCGACATCGGCGACTTCAAGGACGTGGCAGTGATCGAGCTGCTGGTGAAGCCGGGCGACACCGTCGCGGCCGACCAGAGCCTGATCACCGTCGAGAGCGACAAGGCGTCGATGGAGATCCCGTCCTCGCACGCGGGCGTCGTGAAGGCGCTGAAGCTGAAGGTCGGCGACACGGTCAACGAGGGCTCGGTGATCCTGTCGCTCGATGCGGCCAGTGCGGCCGCCGAGCCGGCGGCATCGTCCGCGGCTGCCGCGGCGCCGGCAGTCGCTGCACCCGCGGCGGCTGCGGTGGCGCCATCAGCCGCCAGCTACGCCGGCGGTGCCGACGTCGAGTGCGACCTGCTGGTGCTGGGTGCCGGTCCCGGCGGTTATTCGGCCGCCTTCCGCGGCGCCGACCTCGGCCTGAAGGTCGTGCTGGTCGAGCGCTACGCGACGCTCGGCGGCGTGTGCCTGAACGTCGGCTGCATCCCGTCGAAGGCGCTGCTGCACGTTGCCGCGGTGATGGACGAGGTCTCGCACTTCGAGGCCCTGGGCGTGAGCTTCGGCAAGCCCCGTGTGGACCTCGCGAGGCTCAAGGCCCACAAGGACAAGGTGGTCGGCAAGCTGACCGGCGGCCTGGCCGCGATGGCCAAGATGCGCAAGGTCACCGTGGTGACCGGCAGCGGCGAGTTCGTCGATCCACATCACCTGAAGGTCGTGCTGGTGAAGGACGGCGCGCCGCAGACGATCCGCTTCAAGCAAGCGATCATCGCGGCCGGTTCCGAGGCAGTGAAGCTGCCCTTCCTGCCGAAGGACGACCCGCGCATCGTCACGTCGACCGGCGCGCTCGAGTTGCGCCAGCAGCCGAAGAAGATGCTGGTGATCGGCGGCGGCATCATCGGCCTGGAGATGGGCACGGTGTACTCCACGCTGGGCGCGAAGCTCGACGTCGTCGAGATGCTCGATGGCCTGATGCAGGGCGCCGACCGCGACCTCGTCAAGGTGTGGCAGAAGATGAATGCGCCGCGCTTCGACAATCTGATGCTCAAGACCAAGACCGTCGGCGCCGAAGCGACGAAGGACGGCGTCCGCGTGCAGTTCGAGGGCCTGGACGGCACGAAGAGCGAGGGCGTCTACGACCTCGTGCTGCAGGCCGTCGGCCGCACGCCCAACGGCAAGAAGATCGGTGCCGAGAAGGCCGGCGTGGTGGTCGGCGAGCGCGGCTTCGTCCCCGTCGACATCCAGATGCGCACCAACGTGCCGCACATCTTCGCGATCGGCGACATCGTCGGCCAGCCGATGCTGGCACACAAGGCGGTGCACGAGGCCCACGTGGCGGCCGAGGTGGCAGCCGGCGCGGTGCTCGGCGACGCCAAGCTCGCGACGAGCTCCTTCAACGCGCGCGTGATCCCGAGCGTGGCCTACACCGATCCGGAAGTGGCCTGGGTCGGGCTGACCGAAGACGAGGCCAAGGCGCGCGGCGTCAAGGTGAAGAAGGGGTTGTTCCCCTGGACAGCTTCGGGTCGTGCGATCGCCAATGGCCGCGACGAAGGCTTCACCAAGCTGCTGTTCGACGAGGCCACGCACCGCATCGTCGGCGGTGGCATCGTCGGCACGCATGCGGGCGACATGATCGGCGAGATCGCGTTGGCGATCGAGATGGGCGCCGATGCGGTGGACATCGGCAAGACCATCCATCCGCACCCGACGCTCGGTGAGAGCATCGGCATGGCGGCCGAAGTGGCACACGGCTCCTGCACCGACCTGCCGCCGGCGAAGCGCTGAGGCCTCGCCGCGGCCGGCGCGTCAGCCGAAGCGCGCCTGCACGCGGCCCAGCCAGCCGAAGCCAGCCTCGACGAACTGCCCGCGCTCGGCCGGCTGGGCGCGCGTG
>NZ_AZSN01000275.1:0-2896 GCF_000576225.1 Methylibium sp. T29-B
CGCGACGGCAAGGCCGCGCTGATCGAGCGCTTCCGCGCCTCGCGCCCCACCGCACCGGCCGCCACGCGGCTGATCCGCGGCTTGGCACGCCACGTCGACGGCACGCTGCTGCACCTGTGGCAGCACGCGCTGATGCCCAAGGGCGCGGCGCTGGTGGCCGTGGGCGGCTACGGCCGCGGCGAGCTGTTCCCCTACTCCGACGTCGATGTGCTGGTGCTGCTCCCGGCCACGCACGGCGACGCGCACGACAACGACGCGCTCAAGTCCACCATCGGCGGCTTCATCACCGCCTGCTGGGACATCGGCCTCGAGATCGGATCGAGCGTGCGCACCATCGACGAGTGCGTGGCCGAGTCCGAGCGCGACGTGACGGTGCAGACCGCTCTGCTCGAGGCGCGCTTCCTGTGCGGTTCGCGCCGCGTGTTCGACGAGTTCCGGCGTGCCCACCTGGCCGCGCTCGACCCGGCCGCGTTCCTGCGGGCGAAGACGCTGGAGATGCACCAGCGCCACACCAAGTATGAGGACACGCCCTACTCGCTGGAGCCCAACTGCAAGGAAAGCCCGGGCGGCCTGCGCGACCTGCAGACCGTGATCTGGATCGCCCGCGCGGCCCGGCTCGGCAAGACCTGGACCGCGCTGGCCGCCAACGGCATGGTCACGCCCTTCGAGGTCAAGCAACTGCAGCGCAACGAAGGCCTGCTCAAGCTGATCCGGGCGCGTCTGCACATGGTGGCGGGCCGGCGCGAGGATCGGCTGGTGTTCGACCTGCAGACTGCCGTGGCCGAGAGCTTCGGCTACCAGAGCACGCGCGAGCGGCGCGCCTCCGAGGCGCTGATGCGGCGGTACTACTGGGCCGCCAAGGCAGTGGCGCAGCTCAACCAGATCCTGATGCTCAACATCGAGGAGCAGATCCAGGGCACCGGCAAGTCGCCGATGCGCCCCATCAACGACAAGTTCCTCGACCGTGGCGGCATGCTCGAGGTCGTCAGCGACGACCTCTACCAGCGCGATCCGCACGCCATCCTCGAGACCTTCGTGACCTACCAGCAGACGGTCGGCATGAAGGGCCTGTCGGCGCGCACGCTGCGCGCGCTGTACAACTCGCGCGACGTGATGAACGGCGCGTTCCGGCGCGACCCGGTCAACCGCGCGCTGTTCATGCAGATCCTCATCAACCCCACGGGCCGGCAGACGCACGCCTTTCGGCTGATGAACCAGACGTCGGTGCTGGGACGCCATCTGTGGGTGTTCCGCCGCATCGTCGGGCAGATGCAGCACGACCTGTTCCACGTCTACACCGTGGACCAGCACATCCTGATGGTGCTGCGCAACGTGCGGCGCTTCTTCATCGCCGAGCATGCTCACGAGTACCCGTTCTGCTCGCAGCTCGGTGCACAGTTCGAGCGGCCGTGGGTGCTGTACGTGGCGGCGCTGTTCCACGACGTGGCCAAGGGCCGCGGCGGCGACCACTCCGACCTGGGCGGCGTCGAGGTACGGCGCTTCTGCCGCGACCACGGCATCGCGCGCGAGGACGCGCAGCTGATCGAGTTCCTCGTGCGCGAGCACCTCACCATGAGCCGCATCGCGCAGAAAGAGGACCTGAGCGACACCGAGGTGATCGAGACCTTCGCCACCAAGGTCAAGGACCCTCGCACGCTCACCGCGCTCTACCTGCTGACCGTGGCCGACATCCGCGGCACCAGCCCCAAGGTCTGGAATGCGTGGAAGGGCAAACTGCTCGAGGATCTGTACCGCGCCACATTGCGCGCGCTCGGCGGCGCCAAGCCCAACGTCGCGGCCGAGCTGGAGGCGCGCAAGCAGGAAGCCCTGCACGTGCTCAACCTGTATTCGCTGCTGCCGGGCGTGCAGCAGCCGCTGTGGGACACGCTGGAGCTCAGCTACTTCGTGCGCCACGACGCGGCCGACATCGCCTGGCACGCCCGCTCGCTCTACCGCCACGTCGACACCCGCATCCCGGTGGTGCGGGCGCGCCTCTCCAGCGTCGGCGAAGGGCTGCAGGTGCTGGTCTACGCACCGGACCGGCCCGACCTGTTCGCGCGCATCTGCGGCTACTTCGACAGCGCCGGCTTCAACATCCTCGACGCCAAGATCCACACCACCACCATCGGCTACGCGCTCGATACCTTCCAGGTCATCTCGCAGCACGTCGAACAGTACGTCGACGTGGCCTACCGCGACCTGATCTCGCTGGTGGAGATCCAGCTGTCCGAGGCGCTGGCCGCCGACGGGCCGCTGCCCGAACCGAGCCGCGGCCGCCTGTCGCGTCGCGTCAAGTCCTTCCCGGTCACGCCACGGGTGCTGCTCAAGCCCGACGAGCGCGCCCAGCGCTGGCTGCTCAGCGTGTCGGCCAGCGACCGATCGGGCCTGCTCTACGCGATCGCGCGCGTTCTGGCGCGCCACCAGCTCAACCTGCAGCTCGCCAAGGTCACCACACTCGGTGAGCGCGTCGAGGACACCTTCCTGATCAACGGCGCATCGCTGCAGCAGAACCGACAGCAGATCGCCATCGAGACCGAGCTGCTGGACGCGATCGCGCCCTGAACCCGGCACCGCGCAGGCCGGCCGCCGGTCCGGCCGGCTTCACTCGATCTTGAACTCGAACTCCTGTACGGCGATCACGTCGTCGGCACCGCTCACGCACTTGTACTGCAGCATCGCGCTGCGCACCGCGGCGTGGAAGACGCGTGGCCCCGACAGGATGGTGACCTCCTTGACCACGCCGCCGCTGATGCGCGCCTGCGCCCGTACCACGCCGGAAGTGCCCTCCTGCAGGGCGCGGCGCGGCAGTTCCGGCTTGACCTGCGTCGGGCAGACCACCGTGATGTCGCTGCGGCTGGGAGCAGGCGGGGCCGGCGGCGCCGGCGGCGGGGCGGGC
>NZ_AZSN01000276.1:0-2894 GCF_000576225.1 Methylibium sp. T29-B
GCGCGGGCGCGCGTGCCGGTGCTCGGGCCGGTCAGGGCCACCGGCAGCTCGTGCGCCCCGGTCTCCGACGCGGCGGGCGCGCCACCACGAAGAAACGGCTCGCGCCCTGCGCGCCGAAGCTGACCACCGGATGGAAGGCGCTGCGCCGGCAGCGTTCCACCAGCTCGGCCAGCCGGGTGTGGAGCAGGTCTTCCAGCCGGCGCTCGCGCAGCTCCGCCACCGAGTGCAGGCCGAGCTGGAACAGCGCACTGCGGTTGCCGGCGAGGATGCGGCCGTCGGCCTCGAGCGCCAGCTTGCCCTCGTGCAGCGTGTAGACGAACTCGGGCCGGCTGTGGAAGTGCAGCAGGTGGGCCTCGGGGTGGCGCAGCTCGAGCAGGCGGTTCTCGATCATCTGCGCGGTCATGCCCAGCAGCACCAGCGAATGCTGCTGCTGCAGGCTCGAGCGGCTGGTCACGTCGAGCACCGCGGTCATCTGGCCCTGCGGGTCGAACACCGGCACCGCCGAGCAGGTGAGCGACGTGAGGCGGGTGAAGAAGTGGTCCTCGCGCCGCACCGCCACCGGGCTGGCCGCGACCAGGCAGGTGCCCATGCCGTTGGTGCCGGCCTCGGCCTCGCTCCACACCGCGCCGACGTGGAAACCCAGCGGCGTCACGTCCTCGGCGAAGGCCGGCGAGGACACCATGTGCAGGATCACGCCGTCGGTGTCGGTCAGCACCACGGCCGACTCGGTATCGGCCAGCTGCTGGTAGAGCGTGGCCATCTCGTGGCGGGCGCAGTCGATCACGTCGGCCAGCCGCTCCTGGCGCTGCGCGAGCTGTGCCGCCGGCACGACCGACGGGCGGTGCGGCCGGTCCGGGTGCAGTCGGTGCTGTTCGAGGCAGCGCGTCCAGGAGCGCGCCATCTCGTCGTCGTCGGTGGCCCGTGCCCCCTGGCGCACGGTATCGAGAATGCGGTGTGCGTGTTCGCCTGCCTCGCGCAGCGATACGATGCCCATGCTGTCTCTCCTTCGTGTTGTGGCCGAACGCGCGAGGCGCTGGCGCCGGGCCAGCGATCCGGGCGCCGGGCCGGTTGCCGCCGGCCAGGGTCCCAGGGACCGTTCAGCTTGTCCCTCACAGGGTCAATGCGTACCGATTCTGGCGCGTCCGGTTTGGCCCTCGTAGGGGGTGGAAGCCCGGGGAGCGGCGGTGGAGTGTTCCAAAATCTGGCATGGTCCGGGACTTGCACCGGCCCGTGATGGTATTTCAGCCCAGGAGTCGCCCTTGATCGCCGCCCCCCGCCCGCAGTTGCAGTTCACCGCCACCGACGCCGGCCGCGACGCCGAGCCGCTGGACCTGATCTTCATCGAAGGATTCACCGGCCAGACGGTGATCGGCATCCACGATTCCGAACTGCACCGCCCGCAGACCATCCGCATCGACGTGACGGCCGGCCTGCCGCGGCCGCGCGCCTGCGACAGCGACCACATCGCCGACACCATCGACTACGGCGTCGTGCGCGAGCGGCTGCAGCGCCTGCTCAAGGAGCACAAGCTCACGCTGCTGGAGTCGTTCGCCGAGACCGTGGCCGACATCCTGCTCCACGAGTTCGGCGCGCACTGGGTGCGCGTGGTGGTGGTCAAGCCGAAGAAGTTCGACGACGTGGAAGCGGTGGGCGTGGCGATCGAACGCCGCCGTGCCACCGACCCGGCCAGCGGCCGGGCCGCGCCGGTGCTGTCGCTGATCGGCGCGGGCATGGTGCCGGGCGGCGCCTGAGGGGCCGTACCCGACAGCCGAAAAAAAGCCGACCGGGCAACCGGTCGGCTTTTCTAATGCAGCGACCGCAGGGTGGCGCGCTACGGCACGCCGACCTGCGGCCCACGCATCACTTGGCCGCGAACGGGTGAGCGGCGCTGCCCTTCTTGGAGACCACTTCGCGAGCGGTCGGCGAACCCGACACCGCGCGCTTGATCGACTCCTTGACGGCCTGGTAGTTGTAGTCCTGGATCTTCTTGTCGTCTTCGGCCAGCCAGTGGATGAAGACACCGACGCTGATGAACAGGTTGTCGGCTTCGTCGGCGGGGATGGTGCCGTCTTCCACGCAATCGGCGACGGCCATGGCCACGCCGCGCTGGGCCGGGCCGAACATCTGCACGGCCTGCTTCGCGCCCTTGATCGTGACCTTGTTGAACATCACGGTCGCCGGCTTCACGAGCAGGTTGGGGGCCACGACGGCGAGCAGGGACGTGAAGCCGTCCTTGTTGTTCGTCAGGCTGTTGGCGAAGGCCGTTTCGGCGGCGCTGCCACGCGGCCCGATCAGCAGGTCGATGTGAGCCACTTCGTTGCCATCACCGACGAGCGATTCGCCGACCATCATCCGGTCAATCTTTGCCATGTTGAGTCTCCGTGAGCAAGTTCTGCAGAAGTGAATGTGAAGAGCACTGGGCGTTGCCAGTACGTCGTGAACTTACACGTTCCATGCCAGCGCCGCAATCATGGGAAAGTCGAGAGGTCGGCCACGCCGAGTGCGCCAGCAATGAACAGTGTGGTCACCGTCAGGTCCGCGCTCGTGCCGGGATTGAGCCCGCGGGCCTTGAGATCCTCGTCCCAGGCCGCGAAGGCCGGGTCGTCGCCGACCCGCTCGCCGCCTTCGGCCCGCCGCAGCCACGGCGCCGCCTCGTCGGTGACAGCCTGTGCCACGTCGGCGCCGAACTTTCGAACAATGTGTGAATCGGGCCAGCGGCCCAGGCAGGCGAGGAACAGCGCCTGCACCGCGGCGGCATCGAGCCGCGGTGATGCCGCGGCGGGGCGACGCAGCGCCGCGAGGCCGGTGTCGAACAGGTCGGCATAGTCGCTCGCGTACTGGCGCGCGATGCGGTCGCGATCGGCGGCGAGCCGCATGGCCTCGCGCAGCCACGG
>NZ_AZSN01000277.1:0-2866 GCF_000576225.1 Methylibium sp. T29-B
CCCGCTCAAGGGCCAGGTGGCGGTGGCCTTCGTGGTGCCCAAGGACGCGCGGGGGCTGGAGGAGCCGCAGGCGCGGCTGAAGCTCGAAGGCGACATCATGAAGACGGTGGACCAGCAGCTCGGGGCGGTGGCGAGGCCGGCGCGGGTGCACTTCGTGACGCTGCTGCCCAAGACCCGCTCGGGCAAGCTGCTGCGCCGTGCGCTGCAGGCGGTGGCCGAGGGCCGCGACCCGGGCGACCTGACCACCATCGAGGACCCCACGGCCTTGCAGGCCATCCGGGAGTTGCTCGGGCGGTGAGGCAGGGGGGTGGTGGCCGCGCGGCGGCCACCGTTCAGTGGATGCCGTCGCGCGCGATCGGCCGCTCGTCGTGGCCCGCCTGGGTGAACTCGCTCTGGTCGATGGCGAGTTCCGCGAACTTGCGGTACAGCGTGGAGCGCGCAATGCCCAGCGCGTTGGCCACGTGGTTGACCTTGCGGTACTTGCGCAGCAGGCCCAGGATCAGCTGGCGCTCGTAGTCGCGCACGGCGGCCAGACCTTCGCCGGCCGTGCCGGCCACCACCGGTTCGGTGCTGGTCTCGGGCGGGCGGGTCACTTCGGGCGGCGGGCATTCGAGGCCGATCGCGCCATCGGCGCACAGCACGGCGGCCTCGATCACGTTGCGCACCTCGCGCGCATTGCCCGGCCAGCGGTAGCGTTCGAGCGCGGCGCGGGTGTCCGGCGGGAGCTGCACCGTGGGCAGGCCGTGCTTCTGGCGCATGGCGTCGCCGAACTGGTCGATCAGCAGCGTCAGGTCGCAGGGCCGCTCGCGCAGCGGCTTGATGGACTTCTGGACGATCTTCAGTCGGAAGTACAGGTCCTGGCGGAACCGGCCCTGCGCGACCAGCTGCTCCAGGTTGCGGTGCGTCGCGGCGATGATGCGGCAGCGCGCCTGCTGGGTCTCGCAGGAGCCCACGCGCTGGTAGCTGCCGTCCTCGAGCACGCGCAGCATCGCGGCCTGCATGGCCAGCGGCAGCTCGCCCACTTCGTCGAGGAACAGCGTGCCGCCCTTGGCGGACTCGAAGTAGCCGGCCCGGCCGCGCGGGTCGGCGCCGGAGAACGCGCCCCTCACGTAGCCGAAGAAGGTGCTCTCCATCAGGTCTTCGCTGATCGCGCCGCAGTTCACCGCGATGTAGGGCTCGGCGCGGCGCGGGCTGCTGGCGTGCAGCTGCCGCGCAAGCAGCTCCTTGCCGGTGCCGGTCTCGCCGATGATCAGCACGTTCACGTCGGCCGCCGCCACGCGCTCCAGCTCGCCCAGCATGCGCCGGGTGTCCGGGTCGCGGGTGAGGAAGTGGCCGAAGCGCTTGACCGGCTCCACCGCGTCGCGCAACGAGGACGGCGTGTTCGACGGCAGGAACACGCGGTCGTAGCTGGCGGGCTTGGCCAGCAGGATGAGGGTGCCGATGCGCGATTCGGAGTTGGGTGCGGTCACCTCGAAGGTTTCGCGCACGGCGGGGGTGCCCTCGAAGCCGCCCGAGGCCCAGTTCTCGGCGATGCGCCGGCAGCGGTCGCTGGGCGTGTGGATGGCCAGGCGCCCGGCATGGTCCAGCGCCAGCATGTCGTCGAAGGGGTAACGGCGAGCCGCCTCGCTGAAGGCGGTGACCAGGCGGCTGCGCTCGAGCTCGCGGTGCATGGTCATGCGCGCCTGGATGGAGTTCGCGACCGAGACGGTGAGGGCGAGCGCCTGTTCGCGGAAATCCGACGCCATGGTCGTGTAGTCGATGACGCCGAGCACGGTGTGGCCGTCGGCGTCGAAGATGGGCGCGGCGCAGCACGACCACGACTGCCATCCCTCGCAGAAGTGCTCGGAGGCGAACACGTGCACCGGCTGCCGCTTCGCGAGTGCCGTGCCGATGCCGTTGGTGCCTGCCGTGGCCTCGTCCCATTGCGAGCCCACGACGATGCCGGTGCGGCTGGCTGCGAACTCGCCGACGCGCGGGTCGCCGCTGATGTGCAGCGCGCAGCCGGAGCGGTCGATCAGGATCATGATCCCCGGCACGTCGGCGAGGAAGCGGTCGACGTCCCTCACGATCGGCACCGCGGTTTCGAGCAGCAGCTGTTCCGCCTGCATGCGCAGGCGGAATTCGCTGTCGCTCAGGCGGCGGCCCATGGTCATGGCGACGTCGACGCCCAGCGCCTTGCAGCGCTGCCATTCGTGCAGCAGGAGCTGCTGGTAGGTGTCGCGGCGCTCCTCGGTGTCGATCAGCCCGGCGTTGAAGCGCTCCCACAGGCTCTTGACCCCGCGGGCGTCCTTGTCGAAGCCGAGGTAGGGGCTGGCGTTCGGCTTCATGACAGACCTGCGCTCATCGCGTGAATCCCGTGCGGTGGTGAGTGAGGAAAGGTCTGCCGATTACACCGGTTGGCCGGCTTCTTCTCAAGCAGATCAAACCCTGTCCGGTGTCCCAGGAATCGGACAGCCGGCGCCGCGCGGCGCGCGGCGATCGGGCCTGTCCGGAGTCTCGGACACGCTGTCCGAAAGTGGGGCGCGCCCGAACGCCCGGACGGCCCGCCGAGGCCCGCGACAGGGTCGCCGGTTCAGGGTGAACCCTGGCGCCAGGCCGGCAAACGCCATGGCCCGTGATTTGCGATTCCGGGGTCGGTGCCGCTGCGCGATGCAGCGGTCGCTGCGCGCGCTGGCCGCCCCGGGAGCGACGGCATGCGGTTACTCAACGAATGGATGAACGGACGCCCAGGTGCCTGATGGAAAAGATTGACCTGCGACGCAAGCTGGCGCGATTTGCACTGGGGAACCGGTGGGCGATCCTGGTGGTGATGGGGCTGATCACGGCGTTCTTTGCGGTGGGCCTGGTGCGCGTGGACGTGAAGACC
>NZ_AZSN01000278.1:0-2853 GCF_000576225.1 Methylibium sp. T29-B
GCTGAAGGCCGGCCGCGAGGCGCGCTCCGGCCGCAGCGGTGCGGCGGGCACGCCGCGCGGGCAGAAGCTGGTGGTCCAGATGGTCGAGACCTTCCGCGAACACATGCAACCGGCCTTCGTCGAAAGGCTCGACGCCTGGACGCTGCAGGAACAGTCCGGCATGGCCCTGCCGCCGATCATGATCTACGGCGAGGACGTGTCGCACATCCTGACCGAGGAAGGGATCGCCAACCTGCTGCTGTGCCGCAGCGACGCCGAGCGCGAGCAGGCGATCCGGGGCGTCGCCGGCTACACCGCCGTGGGATTGGCGCGCGACCGGCGCGCCGTCGAGAACCTGCGCGACCGCGGCGTGATCCGCCGGCCGCAGGACCTCGGCATCGATCCTCGCCAGGCCACGCGCAATCTGCTGGCGGCCCGCAGCATGCGTGATCTGGTGGACGCGTCGGGCGGCTTGTACCAGCCCCCCCGGCGGTTCAGAAACTGGTAGCAGGAGATTCCCAAGCATGAGCGACGTCCCCTCAGGGCTCGAGACCCTGGTCTTCTCGTTCACCGGCGGCCGGCCGGCGGGCAGCTTCGCCCCCGTGCTGGTCGGTGTGGTCGGATCGGGCAACCTCGAGGTGATGCTCGAGGCCGCAGAACGCCCGGATTGCGAGATTCGCGTCGTGACGTCGGCGCGTGGCTTTGGCGCGATCTGGCAGGCCGTGATGACCGACTTTCACGAGCGCCAGCCGCTGTCCGGCTTGCGCATCTCGATCAACGACATGGGCGCCACGCCCGCGGTCGTGAGCCTGCGGCTCGACCAGGCGGTGGCCGGGATCGCCGGAGGGCAACCATGATCAGCTTCGCAGAATGCTCGGCCCGGGAGCGGCTGGCGCGGGTGTTCGACGCCGCGACATTCCACGAATGGCTGCCGCCGACCGAGCGTGTCATCAGTCCGCACCTCGAACAGCTCGGCGTGCCCTCGGCCTTCGACGATGGTGTCGCCATCGGCCGCGCGACGCTCGAGGGTCACACGGTGTTCGTTGCCGCCCAGGAAGGTGAGTTCATGGGCGGTGGGGTGGGCGAGGTGCACGGTGCCAAGCTGGTGGGCCTGCTGCGGCGGGCGCTGCGCGACCGGCCGGCGGCGGTGCTGCTGCTGGCCGAGTCCGGTGGCGTGCGCCTGCACGAGGCCAACGCCGGCCTGATCGCGGTGTCCGAGGTCATGCGCGCGGTGCTCGACGTGCGCGCGGCGGGCATCCCGGTCGTGATGCTGATCGGCGGCGCCAACGGCTGCTTCGGCGGCATGGGCATCGTGGCGCGCTGCGCCGACCGCGTGGTGATGAGCGACATGGGCCGGCTGGCGATGTCGGGTCCGGAGGTGATCGAGGCGTCGCAAGGCGTCGAAGAGTTCGATTCCCGAGATCGCGCGCTGGTCTGGCGCACCACGGGCGGCAAGCACCGCTGGCTCAGCGGCGATTGCGACGTGCTGGTGAAGGACGACGTGGCGGCGTTCCGGGCCGCGGCCATCGACGCGCTCGACGCATCGCGCCCCGTGTCGGTGGGGACGCTGGAGCGTGAACACGCGCTGCTCGCCAGGCGGCTGCGGCTGCTGCCCGACGCGCTCGACAGCGACGAGGCGGTGGCACTGTGGGGGCTGCTGGGCGTGGCCGACGCCGCCCGCGTGCCCGACCTCGACGTCGATGCCCTGCGCTCCCTGCGCACGGTCTGAGGAGCACTGGAATGGACTGGAACACACTGGCCACGGCCTTGTTCGGCGCCGACCACGGCATCTCCCAGGAAGGCGATGTGTTGCGCGGCAACGTGCGCTTCGACGGCAACCCACTCACGGTCATCGGCACGACCAACCACGCACCGATCGGTGTGCGGCTCGCGCTGGAGCAGGCGCGCGTCGTGCTCGACACGATCGCGCAGCACCCGGGCCGGCCGATCCTGCTGCTGATCGACACGCAGGGTCAGATGCTGCGCCGCCGGGACGAACTGCTGGGGATCAACCGCGCGATGGCGCATCTGGGGATGAGCATCGACTTCGCGCGGCGACGCGGTCACCGCGTGCTGGGGCTGGTGTACGACCAGGCGTTGTCCGGCGGCTTCATCACCTCCGGGCTGATCGCCGATGCCTGCGACGCGCTGCCCGAGGCCGAGATCCGCGTGATGCGCATCCCGGCGATGGCGCGCGTCACCAAGATCTCCGAAGACCGGCTCACCGAGCTCTCGCGCAGCAACCCGGTGTTCGCACCCGGCGTGGAGAACTACGTGGCGATGGGCGGCGTGCGCAGGCTGTGGACGGGCGATCTGGCGGTGGCGCTGCGTGAGGCCCTGGCCTCGGCCTCCGGCGAGGACGTGCGCGCCGCCGACGGTCGGACGCGCGGCGGGCGCCGGCTCGCGGCGGCGGTGATCCAGCGCGTGCTCGATGCGGCCTGAACCGCGAGCCGGAGCGCATGGCGCGCTGCAGCGGGCCGTGGTCGGCACCGCTGTCGCAGCGGGCCCGGTGCATGGCGCCGCGCAGCGCATCGGCCGGGCCGCCACGGTGGCGCTGTACGAGGAGCTGGCGCTCTACCCGAAGCCCGGTCTGGTGTCGTTCATCGACCGCGGCAGCCATGCCGACATGGACGCCACCACTTTCATGCGCAGCCTGTTCGCGTTGCGACGCTACTTCCCGCAGGCGGCGGCGCTCGGCGCGCAGCAGGCAGGCTTCGACGCGCTGGAGCGGCTGGGCATCGACGCGGAGCGGCGCATGCTGTGCGCCACCGGTGGCATCAACACCCACCGCGCGCGGTGTTCACGCTGGGTCTGCTGTGCGCCAGTGCCGGCGCGGTGCTCGCGCAGGGCGGCCCGTGCACGCCGGCCGCGCTG
>NZ_AZSN01000279.1:0-2813 GCF_000576225.1 Methylibium sp. T29-B
GACCGCGCCCGCCTCCCACCGTGCGACCGCCGGAGCCTCGCCCCCCGGAGCGACCCGGCCCCAAGGTCCCGCCCCGCCCCGGCGCCACGCCACCGCCGGGCACGCTGGTGGATCACTGACGAGAACGGCCTGCGGCGTTCGTCGCGCGCCATTGCCCTCGTCCGCGTCAAAACCGCCAGAACCCGAGCGCATGGCCGGCGGGGTCGGCAGCGCTTAAGCTCGCACGTTGAGTGCGGCCGTCGCCATCCGTGGGGATCGGCGGCCACGCCAGGAGACCTCGATGAACGCACCGCTCGCCGCGACCGCGCTGCCTGCCGCCCCGTCCCGCGAAGAACGCAGCCGCCGCCAGGCCGAAGTGGTGGCCGCGCTCGCGCCGCTGCTGCCCGCCCATGCGCTGCTGTGGCAGCGCGAGGACACCGTCCCGTACGAGTGCGATGGCCTCACCGCCTACCGCGCCATGCCGCTGGTCGTGGCGCTGCCGGAGACCGAGGCCCAGGTCGCCGCGGTGCTGAAGGCCTGCCACCGCCTCGCGGTGCCGGTGGTGGCGCGCGGCGCCGGCACCGGCCTGTCCGGCGGCGCGATGCCGCACGAACTCGGCGTGACGCTGTCGCTCGCCAAGTTCAACCGCATCCTGAAGGTCGACCCGGTCAGCCGCACCGCCGTCGTCCAGTCGGGCGTGCGCAACGCGGCCATCAGCGAGGCCGCCGCGCCGCACGGCCTGTACTACGCGCCCGACCCAAGCAGCAAGATCGCCTGCACGATCGGCGGCAACGTGGCCGAGAACTCCGGCGGCATGCACTGCCTGAAGTACGGCCTGACGATCCACAACGTGCTGCGGGTGCGCGGCTACACCGTCGAGGGCGAGCCGGTCGAGTTCGGCTCCGAGGCGCTCGACGCGCCCGGCCTGGACCTGCTGTCGGCGGTGATCGGCTCCGAGGGCATGCTGGCGGTGACGCTCGAGGTCACCGTGAAGCTGGTGCCCAAGCCGCTGCTGGCGCGCGCCATCCTGGCCAGCTTCGACGACGTGCGCAAGGCCGGCAACGCGGTGGCCGCGCTGATCGGCGCCGGCATCATCCCGGCCGGCCTGGAGATGATGGACAAGCCGATGACCGCCGCCGTCGAGGACTTCGTGCACGCCGGCTACGACCTCGACGCCCACGCCATCCTCATCTGCGAGAGCGACGGCACGCCCGAGGAGGTGGAGGAGGAGATCGCCCGCATGGTGGCGGTGATGGAAGGGGCCGGCGCGACACGCTTCGACATCAGCACCAGCGAGGCCGAGCGCCTGAAGTTCTGGAGCGGGCGCATGAACGCCTTCCCGGCCAGCGGGCGCATCAGCCCCGACTACATGTGCATGGACTCGACCATCCCGCGCAAGAAGCTGGCCGAGATCCTGACCCGCATCACCGAGATGGAGACGAAGTACGGCCTGCGCTGCTGCAACGTGTTCCATGCCGGCGACGGCAACCTGCACCCGCTGATCCTGTTCGACGCCAACGACCCCGACCAGCTGCACCGCGCCGAGCTGTTCGGCGCCGACATCCTGGAGACCAGCGTGATGCTCGGCGGCACCGTGACCGGCGAGCACGGCGTGGGCGTCGAGAAGCTCGCCTCGATGTGCGTGCAGTTCACGCCGGCCGAGCGCGAGCAGATGCTCGGCCTCAAGCGCGCCTTCGACGCGGCCGGCCTGCTGAACCCCGGCAAGGTGATCCCCACGCTGCACCGCTGCGCCGAGTACGGAAAGATGCACGTGAAGAAGGGCCTGCTGCCCTTCCCCGACCTGCCGCGGTTCTGACGCCGGTCGGCCCCCCATCCGTTCGAGAACCCGTGCCACGACGATGACCTCTCCCGACGACGACCCCGCCTTGCGCGCCCTGGTCGAGCGCGTGCGCGCCGCGCAGGCCGACGGCACCCCGCTCGAGATCGCCGGCCACGGCTCCAAGGCCTTCTACGGCGGCCCGCGCCACGGCGAGGCGCTGCACACCACCGGGCTCACCGGCATCTCCAGCTACGAACCCACCGAGCTGGTGGTGAGCGCACGCGCCGGCACGCCGATCGCCGAGCTGGAGGCGGCGCTCGCCGAGCACGGCCAGTGCCTGCCGTTCGAACCGCCGCGCTTTCGCGTCGCTCGGTCGCCAAGGGCACGGTGGGCGGGCTCGTCGCGGCCGGCCTGAGCGGGCCCAGCCGCGCCAGCGTGGGCGCGGTGCGCGACCACGTGCTCGGCGCCACGCTGCTGAACGGCCGCGCCGAGGTGCTGAGCTTCGGCGGCCAGGTGATGAAGAACGTGGCCGGCTACGACGTGTCGCGTCTGCTGTGCGGCTCGATGGGCGTGCTGGGCGTCGTGCTGGAGGTGTCGCTGAAGGTGCTGCCGGTGCAGCCGGCCACGGCCACGCTGCGCTTCGAACTCGACGAGGCCGCAGCACTGCAGCAGCTCAACGCCTGGGGCGGTCAGCCGCTGCCCGTGAGTGCCAGCGCGTGGTGGGCCGGCATGCTGCTGCTGCGACTGCGCGGCGCACGCGCCGCGGTGAATGCCGCCGTCGACACCCTGCTCACGCGGCACCGCGGCGAGGGCGTGGAAGACGGCCTGGCCACGCCGTTCTGGGACGGCCTGCGCGATCACGAGGACGAGTTCTTCGTGAAGGCCCGCACCGCGGTCGAGTCGAACACCGGCGCGGCGCTGTGGCGCCTGTCGGTACCGCAGACGGCCGCACCGATCGCGCTGCCCGGCGAGCAGCTGATCGAATGGGGCGGCGCGCAGCGCTGGTGGTGCACCGCCGCCAGCGCGGCCACGGTGCGCGAGGCGGCCCAGCGCG
>NZ_AZSN01000280.1:0-2809 GCF_000576225.1 Methylibium sp. T29-B
TCTCGCCGCGCTCGCGGCGGCCCCCGCCAGTGCGTCCGCTGCCGGTGCTGCCGATCGCCGCGACCGGCACGACCAGCGCGTCCTTGGCCTCGGCCGCGATGAAGAAGACCTGCGCGGTCATGTTCGTCATCAGTGCCTGGTTGTTGTTGGGCACGTCGAACAGCGCGTTGTAGAGCACCACGTTGTTGGTCACGGTCGGCGTCGGCTCCACCTTGCGCAGCGTGCCGTACCAGCGCCGGCCCTGGCTGCCCAGGGTCGTGAAGTAGACCGTCATGTCCTGGCGCAGCTTGCTGACGTCGGCTTCCGACACCTGGGTCTGCACCGTCATCGTCGACAGGTCGGCGATGCGCAGGATGGTCGGCGCCGACTGGTTGGCGTTCAGGGTCTGGCCCTGGCGCGCGGTGACGCTGACCACGGTGCCGGCCAGCGGGGCGTAGATCTTGGCGTAGTTGAGGTTGGCCTCGTCGGCCCGGAGCGTCGACTCGGTCTGCTCGATCGACGCCTTGATGGCGTCGATCTGCGCCTTGGCGGCCTTGGCGGTGGCCTCGGCCTGCTGCAGTGACTCGGTGGTCGTCGCGTCGTCCTTCATCAGGTTGCGCTGGCGGGTGAGCAGCAGCTGCGCCAGCGCGTACTGCGATTCACGCTCGGCCAGCGTCGCGCGCTGGTTGCGCAGGCCGGCGCGGCGCGCATCGACGGTGGCGGTCAGCACCGTCGGGTCGATCTCGGCCAGCAGGTCGCCGGCCTTGACGATCGAGCCGACCTCGACGTGCAGCCGCTTCAACTGCCCGGACACCTGTGCGCCGACGTCGACGTAGTCGCGCGGCTGCACGGTGCCGGTCGCGGTCACCAGGTCCTGGATGTCGGCGCGCTGCACCGTCGCGAACTGGTACTGCTCGCGCAGGTTGGGCTGGCCATAGAACAGGCGCCAGGCCGCGTAGCCGCCGCCGACGATCAGCAGCAGCGCGATCACGGCCCACAGGGCACGATGGGCGAGAATGCGGCGCCAGCGCGGGCGCGATGCGGTGTCGGGGGGTGCGGTCATGGGAAACGGAGCCGGGGTCCTGGGGTGCGGGTGCGGCGGTCGGTGTGGGCCGGCGGCGAAGGAGTCGCCAGTCTGCGGGCCGCACGGTTAAGCAATGGGGCGCGATTGTGGCGGCTTTGTAAAGCCCGGGCGGGCCGCGCCGGCGTCACGGGCCCGATGTGACGAAGGCCGCACGCGGCGGCCTTCGTCGTCCGACGGGCGGCGTGGCCGCCGTCAGCGCGCGTCGGGCTCGCTGACGAAGCCGACCTTGCTCAGGCCCGCCTTCGAGGCGTCGGCCAGGGTCTCGGCGACGTAGCGGTAGGCCACCGCCTGGTCGGCGCGCAGATGCACCTCGGGTTGCGGCTGCTTCTGTCCGGCGTCGGCGAAGCGCTGCGCGGCCTCTTCGCGTGTCACCGTCTCGCCGTTCCAGAAGCGGACGCCGGCGCCGTCGATCGCGAACTCGATCTTGTCGGGCTTGAGCTCGTTGACCTGGCTGCTCGCCTTCGGCAGGTCGAGCTTGACCGCATGGGTGAGCAGCGGGGCGGTGACGATGAAGATCACCAGCAGCACCAGCATCACGTCGATCAGCGGCACCATGTTGATCTCGGACACCGGAGCGGACGAGGATTTGCGGTCGAAGCTGGCGAAGGCCATGGTGGGCTGGCTCCTGCGTGAAGGGTGAAGGGAAGGGCTCAGGCGCCGCGCGCGGCCGGGGTCAGCTTGCCCGGCATCGTGCGCACGTTGTCGCTGCCGCTCTTCGCGGCGTCGGCCAGCGGCGAACCCATCGACAGGAAGGTCATCAGCTCGAAGGCGAAGGCGTCGAGCTTGGCGTTGAGCACGCGGTTGCTGCGCGTGATGGCGTTGTAGGCCATCACCGCGGGGATCGCGACCGCGAGGCCGATGCCGGTCATGATCAGCGCCTCGCCCACCGGGCCGGCCACCTTGTCGAGCGTGCCCGAGCCGCTCATGCCGATCGCCACCAGCGCGTGGTACACGCCCCAGACCGTGCCGAACAGGCCGACGAAGGGCGCGGTGGCGCCGATCGTCGCGAGCCAGGTCAGGCCGTTCTCGAGCCGCGTGGTCTCCTCGTCGAGCACCTTCTTGATGGTGCGGGTGACGAAGTCCTGCGCGGTGCCCGCCTCCTCCAGCTTGGCCGCGCCGTAGCGGGCATGGTGGGCCTGCGCGTTGATCGCGTGGGCGGTCAGGTGCGCGAACGGCTCCTGCACGCCATGGGTGCCGATCTCGGCGCCCACCTCGTCGAGCGAGCGCGCGTTCCAGAAGAAGTGCAGGAACTTCTCGCTGCGCCGCGTGCGCAGCAGCTGGCCGAGGCCCTTGACGACGATCAGGGTCCACGAGATGGCCGACATCACCACCAGCACGGCCAGCAGCGACTTGCCGACGAAATCGCTCTGCGCGATGAAGTGGGCGAAGCCCATCGAAGTGTTCACATCGGTCACGGTCATCTCTCCATTTCAAAGACCAGGGGCATCACGACCCAGAAGGGCTGGGCCACGCCGTTCTCGGTGTAGGGCTTGAAGCGCGTTGCCTTCACGGTGGCAAGTGCGGCGTCGTCGAGGCGGGAGAAGCCGGACGAGCGCTGCAGGAGCATCTGGCGCGGCAGGCCTTGGTCGTCGACCAGCACGCGCACGTGCACGCGGCCCGATTCGTTGAGCCGCTTGGAAGCGGTCGGGTAGACCAGGTTCGGCGGCGTCAGGTACTCGACCTGCGTGATCGCCACGGTGCGCGGCTGCGGCGGCGGGGCCGGTGGTGCGGGCGGCGCCGGCGGCG
>NZ_AZSN01000281.1:0-2777 GCF_000576225.1 Methylibium sp. T29-B
GCCGGCGCGAGGCCGCCACGGCGCAGCGCGACACCGCGGTCCGCTGCACGGCCTGCCGGTCGGCGTGAAGGACATCGTGGACACCGCCGCGCTGCCCACCGCCTACGGCTCGCCCCTCTACACCGGCCACCGGCCGCGCAGCGATGCCGCGCTGGTGGGCGCGATCCACCGTGCCGGCGGCGTGGTGATCGGCAAGACCACCAGCACCGAGTTCGCCTACCTGCACCCCACCGCCACGCGCAACCCCAACGCACCGGGCCGCACGCCGGGCGGCTCGTCGGCCGGCTCGGCGGCCGCGGTGGCGGCCGGGCTGGTGGAGCTGGCGATCGGCACGCAGACCGGCGGCTCGGTGATCCGGCCCGCGTCGTACTGCGGCGTGGTGGGTTGCAAGCCCAGCTTCGGCTGGCTGCCGACGGCCGGCGTGCGCTGCTTCTCGTGGTCGCTCGACACCGTGGGGCTGTTCACCCGCACGGTCGCCGATGCGGCGTTCTTCGCCCAGGCGCTGGCCGGGCGGCGCTTCGCGGCCACGCGGTCCGCACCGACCGCGGCCCCGCGCTTCGGCGTGGTGACCGACTACCCGTGGGGTCCGCTGTCCCCGGCCATGGCCACCGCGTTGCAGGAGGCCGCGACGCGGCTGCGCACGGCCGGCCACACGGTGCGAGAGGTGCGCCTGCCGGCCTGGGCCGCCGAGGCCTTCGAGGCCCAGGCCACCGTGCAGGGCTGGGAGGCGGTGCGCAGCCTGCACACCGAGCTGACGCAGCACGCCGATGCGCTGTCGCCGTTGCTGCGCGACTACCTGCGCGAGGCGTCAAGAACGATCGGCGACGCCGACTACGACGCCGCGCAGCGCATCACCGCCGCCGCACGCGAGGCGATGGCCGACGACGGCCTGGCCGCACACGGCGTGGACGTGCTGCTCACGCCCGGCGCGCCCGACGAGGCGCCGCTGCTGAGCGAGCACAGCACCGGCGCGGCCAGCTACAACCGGCTGTGGACGCTGCTGGGTGCGCCTGCGTCAGCGTGCCGGCCTGCGCGGCCCGCACGGCGCGCCGCTGGGTCTGCAGGTGACCGGCGCGCGCGGCGCCGATGCCGAGTGCCTGCGCGCAGCGGCCGTGCTCGAAGCACTGCTGCTGCCGCCGCAGCGCTGAGGCCGGCGCCCGGCTACTTCCTGCAGTCGCCTCCCACCGACACCGAGCCGTCCTTGCACTCGGTGAGGAGGGGCTCGCCGCGCGGCCGGTCCGTGACCGTGGGCGCGGGAGCCGCAGCCACGGAGCCCTCCTCGCCACGCGTGTAGACGATCTTCTTCGTGCCCAGCTCGCAGCGGCCCACCACCTTGGCGGAGGCGCCGACCGCGGCATCGGCATCGACCGTGGTGACCGTGTAGTGCGTGGCGCCCGAGGCGCGCACCTTCGCGTCGATGCGCTCGCGCAGCTGCTCGCAGCTCTGCGCCGCACCGGCCACGCCGCTGACACCACAGAGCAGCACGGCGGCGCCGGTGCACAGAGAAAAGGAGAGCCTGTGGATCCGCATCGCGAGCCCGCCTTGAAGAGAAAGAAGAAGACCTGAACGGAGGGCAGTCTAGCGGCGGGCCCTGTGACGAAACGTGAGGGACGGTGTCGTCAGTGTTCGGCGGGCCGCGCCGCCACGGGGCTCTCGCCCGGGGGCCTGGCGGCGGGGTCGAGCAACGCGCTTCGGGCGTACCCGGGGTGCGCGTTCTCCAGCTCGACGATCAGGTCGTCGACCTGCGCGAGGAACTCCTCGCGGCCGGTGTGCGGGCCCTGCAGGAACAGCGCCGACGAATGCTCGGCGAGCTGGTGCTCACCGGCCATGCGGGCCCAGCGCCGGACTTCACAGTACAGGAGCAGGGCCAGTCGGCCCAGGTCGCCGCTCCTGCGCGCGTGCCGGAGGTCTCCGAGAAGATCCTCCAGGCCGAGCTGCAGCCGCAGCGACGAGGCGCTCATGGCACGCTCTTGCCAGGCTCAACCGCGCTTGGTCTTGGCGGCCTTGATCACCGACCGGTCACGGCGGCGTAGTTGGCTTCGGCGGTCTCGGCGGCCTGGCGGCTGGCCTTCTGCAGACCGTCGACGGCGTTGTTCAGGGTCGCCAGCGACGACTTGAACAGCGCGATGCCGTTGCTCGCACCTTCGGGCGCGTTCTTGCCGGCGGACTCGACCAGGGCGACGAACGAACTCTGCGCCGCAGCGGCCTGCTCGGCGGCGAGCTTCTCCACGTCGGCCTTGAAGCCGGCGACGATGCCGTACACCTGCTTGCCATAGGCGGAGGCCTTTTCGGCCGCGGCCTGCAGCGGGGCGGCCTGCAGCGCCAGCAGGGCTTGCGGGTCCTTCGCCGACAGCGCGGCCCGCCCGGTTTCGGCCACTTCGTCGAGGCCGGCCTTCGCGACCTGCAGGTTGAGCGCGGTGAGCTGCTCGACGCCCTGGAAGGCCTTGGCGGTCAGGCCCATCATGGCTTCGAAGTTGGCCTTGTTCGTGGCGGCGAATTGTTCGGTGTTCAGCATGGGAAGCTCCAGTCGATCGGGGTGAGGGGTGGACAGATTTTGCTGCGATGCAGCATGACCTCATCTTACTGAAAGAATCGGCGAATGGGGCACGGATTTGTTGCGTTGCAGCAATCTAGAGGCAAGTTCCTAGAACCCCCGGGCTCCGGCCCTGGCGCGGGCCCGGTCGCTCCGCGCTGTACCCTGCCCCGATGGACTCCTGATCGCCGCCGCCGCACGCGCCCTGGCCGCCGGCGACGCCCTCGGCGCGCTCAAGCGCGTG
>NZ_AZSN01000282.1:0-2727 GCF_000576225.1 Methylibium sp. T29-B
TTTTCGGTCGGCGTCAACACTTCGTCCGCTTCATCACCGCACCAGGAACAGTCAGGCTTGCCTCGTCTAGATCGATCCAGGCCCACTCCATGTGCCGTAGTTCACCGGGGCGCAGGATCAGCAGCGCCGACAGCTTGAGCGCTGCGCGAGTCACCGGGTGGCCGGCATAGGCCATCATGTCCCGCAGCAGTTCACCACCGAGTTTGGGGTCGACGATCGCCGCATGATGGCGAGACTCCACTGGCCGGAGGGCATCCTTTAGGTCTCCCGCTGGATTGCGCGTACAGGCGCCAATGGCGATGCCGTAGCGGAACACCTGCCCGCAGGAATCCTTGATGCGATGGGACGTCTCAATCGCACCGCGCGCCTCAACCCGGCGCAGGCAGGTAAGCAGCTCGGGCGCCTCGAGTTCGGCAATCGGACGCCGCCCTAGCCAGGGGAACACATCCTGCTCCAGGCGAATGCGAGTTCGCTCGGCGTGGCCCGCGCTGACCTTAACTTGGTGCACGGTAGTCAGCCACTCTCGAGCAACATGTTCAAAGGTTCCCGGCCCTGGAAGGCCTGCAGCGGCCAGCGCTTGTGCTTCCACTCGCGCGATCCTCTCCACTTTGTCAGCCTTGCGGGCCTCACTGGGGTCGACGCCTGCCGCGATCAATTTGCGGCTTGATCTCGCCGCGTTCTGGCGTCGGCCAGCGACACGTCCGGATAGACGCCGAGGGAGAGGCGGTTTTCCCGCCCTGAAAGCCAGTATCGAAGCCGCCACCAAGCCGCGCCGGTCGGCTGAAGCAGCAGCGACAGCCCGCCGCCATCGTTCAGGGCATGGGGCTTGTCGCGCCCAGTCGCAGCTTTAATCGCCGCACGGATCGCTTTGTCGCTCAGGGTATTTGTAGCTGCCATGCCGGATAACTCTCCACCGATTGAGGCCACCCTAGGCCTGTTGTCCGGGATGTTATCCAGTGAAACAGTAGATGCAAGTGGACCTATCTGGCCCCAAGCGGACAAGAAAAAAGCGCTAAGTCTTTGATTTACTTAGCGCTTTCGCCTTTTCTGACCCCTTGTGGAGTCGTTAATGGTGGAGCCGGGGGGAATCGAACCCCCGTCCGCAAGCCATCCTCAGGTAGATCTACATGCTTAGCTGTCTGATTTGAGTCTCACGCCGCCGTCGCGCAGAAGCACGCTACGGACAACGCCAGTCACTGAGTCTCGTTGAACGCCGAGTGACCCGACGAGCAACCAGCCGATGTGCATGACGTCTCAGCCTTCCACCTTGCGGCTTGGGCCCGGCCCATCGGCCTGCCGTTGAGACGCTCACCGGTGTTTAAGCGGCGAGGGCGAAACGTTCGTCGTTCGCAGTTGGTTTGTTTCAGCTGGATTTACGAGCTCACTGATGCTCGGCATGCACCACTCCAATTCCGCACCCACGTCGAAACCAGGTCGGCCCCTGTACGTGCATTGTAGGTGGAGGGTCGGCGGGCCGATTCAAGGGCTGCGCGCCGACTGCGGGCGTCATTTCAGGCCGAAGGCGACCCGGGCGGTCGCGCCCTTGTCGTCGATCCCCTCGGTGCCGAGCCGTGAGGCCGTCAGCAGCACCCTCTCGGGCGGCACCTTCCCGGTCAGGTAAGCCTTGACGCGGTCACCGCGCTGGTCGGCCAGGGCCTTCAAGGCTGGCTCGCCGGCCGGTGCGCTGGCCAGCAGCAGGGCTTCCATCTCGCCCGGCGGCAGGCTCTTGGCCAGGCCGATGGCGTTGCGGGGCTTGGTCTTCAGGTCGGAGGCCTTGTAGGCGGCCTCGAGCCAGCGGCCCCGTTCGTCGGGCTCGATCTTCACGCTCTCGGCCAGCTCGCCGGTGGATTTGGCCTTGGCCGTGCGCAGCAGGCGGTCGAGGTACTGGGCGCGGAGCGCGGCCTCGTCGACCGCCGGGTCGGCGCGGCCGGTGGCTTCGAGCTTGAGGGCCGGCCGGTCGGTCAGTGCCTTGACCAGGGTGTCCAGGCGCTGGCGGCTGGCGTCGCTGAGTTCGGTGGAGCCTGGGGCGAACTCCACATAGCCCAGCTCCTGCCCTCCGCCGCCGAAGGCGCTGGCGAGCAACGAGAACGGCGCGGTGATGGCCTGGTGATCAGGTTGACGATGACCCGCACGACGATGCGACCGACCGAGAACTGGGGATCGTCGAGGCTGCCGCTGATCGGCAAATCGATGTCGATCACGCCGTTCCGGTCCTTCAGCAGCGAGACGGCCAGCAGCACCGGCAGCTTCAGCGCGTCGGGGCTGTCGATCTTGTCGCCGAAGGTGAGCTGGTCGAGATAGACGTTGTTCTCGGCCTCGAGCTTGCCGTTCTCGATCTTGTAGTGGACCTTGACCGACAGGGTGCCCTTCTCGATGCCGTAGCCGGCATAGCGGCCGGAGTAGGCGGTGAGACGGGTGATGTCGATGCCACGCGCGCTGGCCGTGATGTCGGTGGCCAGGCGCGGGCCCAGCGGGTGCATGGTGCCGCCGATCTCCAGCGGCGCGGCGCCGTCGACCTTGCCGGAGATCTTCACGGTGGCCGGTTGCGGGCTGTCCCAGGCCAGCGCCGACACCTCGCCGCCGATGTCGGTGAGCTTGGCCGAGTAGTTGGGGCGGATGAAGTTGTCGGTGAAGTCGACCGTGCCGCCCGCCAGGCGGATCTCGCGCCAGCGCAGCTGCGGTGGCGGCGCGGCCGGCGCTGCGTCGGCCACCACGGGAGCGGATGCC
>NZ_AZSN01000283.1:0-2705 GCF_000576225.1 Methylibium sp. T29-B
CCACGCCAGCAGCACCGCGAAGGCGTCCGCACCGACCGAGGCCACCACGTCGCTGGCGCGCAGTGCGGCGCGCAGCCGCACCGCCAGCTTGCGCCGCAGCGCACCCAGCTCCGCCGCCGACGCGAGCTGCGTTGCGGCCGTCGTCAGGCCTTCAAGGTGGATCACCACCAGGGCCATCGGTGCGGGTTCGCGCTCGCGCAGCGCCAGCAGGTGGTTCACGTGTTCCAGCAGCTGCATCTGGTTGGGCAGGCCGGTGGCCAGGTCGGTCGCGTAGGCGCGGCGCGCCAGTCGGTCCAGGCGCTGGCGAACCACGGCCTGGTGCAGCGCCGGCAATAGCCGCTCGGCGGCGGCCAGGTCGGCCGACGGCAGCAGCGCCTGCACGCCGCGCTCCAGCAGCGCCTGCGCCAGCGCGGCGCTCGGCCGTTCGGTGGTCACCAGCACAGCGGCGTCACCGGCATCGGCCTGCCACCACGGCGAGGCCACGGCAGCGGCCAGCACCCGAACGTCGGCCGCCCTCGGCAGGTTCAGCAGCAGCGCGTCGAAGGGCTCGGCGCGCAGCCGCTCACGCGCCTCGTCCGGCGAGGCGCAGGCCTCGACCGTGCAGCGACCCCAGCCCGCGACGGCCAGCGCCGCCGGCCCCGGCACCCAGGGCAGCGAACCGACCAGCAACACGCGGCGGCAGTCATCGGCCATCACCGGCTCCGGGCACGAAAAAGGCCACCAGGGTGGCCTCGGAATGTGGAGCGGGTGAAGGGAATCGAACCCTCGTATGAAGCTTGGGAAGCTGCCGTTCTACCATTGAACTACACCCGCAATGCGTGCCGATTCTAGCGCGGCAGGCCCCTACGCCGAGGCCTCGGATCAGCGCGCACGGCGGCGCGCAGGCACGCGCACGACCGGCAGCGGCGCCGGGCCACTCAGGGTCGCGAGCCAGTCGACGAAGGCGCGCGTGCGGGCCGGCAGGTTGCGCTGGCTCGCATACACGGCGTTGATCGGCGTGGGCGGCGGCCGGATGCCAGCGAGCACTTCGACGCTTCGCCACGGCCGATGGCATCGGCCGCCATGTAGTCCGGCACCTGCGCCACGCCCAGCCCGGCCCGCACGGCCACGACCATCGCCTCGCCTTCGTCCAGCATCATGTGCACGCGCGGCCGCAACTGGACCGCCCGGCCGTCGCAGCGGAACATCCAGGGCCGCTCGCGGCCGGTGGTCGGCCAGCGAAAGCTCAGGCAGCGGTGCCGCGCCAGGTCGCCCAGCGTCGCGAGCGCCGCGCTCTCCTTCAGGTAGGACGGCGAGGCGATCGTTACGACCTGCTGCGTCCACAGCGGTCGCGCGACGAGGCTCGAATCGAGAAGCGTGCCGATGCGCACCGCCACGTCGACGCGCTCGTCGACGAGCGCCACCTGGCGATCCGACAGGTCCAGCTCGAGCGTCACGTCGGGCCGTGCCGCGAGGAACTGCGGCAGCCGCGGCACGACGAACAGCTTGCCCAGCGTCGACGGGACGCTCACCCGCAGACGCCCGCTCGGCGCGGCGCCGCGGTCGGACATCAGGCTGCGCGCCGCGTCGAAGTCGTCGAGCAACCGACGGCAGTGCTCGAAGAACACCGCGCCATCGTCGGTGAGCGACACCTGGCGCGTGGTCCGGTGCAGCAGCCGCAGGCCGAGCTGCGTCTCGAGCCGCGCGACGCTCTTGCTGACGCCCGACGGCGTCACGTCGAGCAGGCGCGCGGCCTGCGCGAAGCTGCGCGACTCGGCGGTGCGGACGAAGGCCAGGATGCCGGTGAGTTGGTCCATGGACGGAACGCCGTTCGGACGCTCGATTGATGACAGCTTGTCCGCAGTCTAGTGCCGGCCCCCGGACTTATCAACGCGCCGGCGGCTGCCCACACTGCAGGCATCGCCCCCCTGCTCCGAGGAGATTGCCATGTACGCCGTCGTTTCCCATCCCGCCTTGCTTCCCGAACTGCTGCCCGGCATACGGCACCGCACGCTCGCGGGCCCCGATGACGGCCTGTCGAGCCTGGAAGTCTGGTCGCAGTCGATCGCAGGACACGGCGCCACGCCGCCGCACCGGCACGATTGCGAGGAGGTGGTCCTGGTTCTGGCGGGCCGGGGTCTGCTGGCGATGAACGGCACCGACCTGCCCTTCCAGGCCGGCGACACGCTCATCATCGCGGGGTGTGGTGCACCAGATCCTCAACGACGGCGAGCACGAGCTGCGGCTGTTCGCCGCGCTCGGCATGGCACCGGTGCGGGCGGAGTTCCCGGACGGTACGCCGATCGCGCTGCCGTGGCAGCAGCCCACCGCCACCGCAGCGGCGTGCGTTCAGCCGCCGGTCCGGGCCGCCGCGGCGCGCGCCAGCGTCTCCGACGCCCGCTCGCCGACTGACGCCGGTAGTCGCCGGCGAAGGCGCTCAGGTTCCAGAAACCCCAGTGGCTGCCGCGCGCTGCACCGTCAGGCCGGGCGCGGCCTCGCGCAGCAGGCGACGCACGCCGTTCAATCGCACGCTGCGCAGGTAGGCGAGCGGGTTGACGCCCACTTCGTCCTCGAAAGCGTATTGCAGCGTGCGGCGGCTCACGTGCAGTGCCGCACACAGCTCGGGCACGCTGGGTGCGCGATCGGGGGCGGCTTCGATGCGCTCGCGCACCTGGGCCACCAGCCGGCGCCGCGCGCTGGCATTGCCGCGCTCGCGCCGCTCGGGG
>NZ_AZSN01000284.1:0-2670 GCF_000576225.1 Methylibium sp. T29-B
CCGCCGGCACCGCCCGCGCCGGTGGTGCGCGACGTACCGGCAACGACCCGCCGTGCGGTGCCGGCGACAGCGCCGCAGTGGCGCCTGCCGAGAAGCCGGCCGCTCCGGTGGCGGCGGAGGGCAGGGTTCACACCGTCGCCGAACTGCCCGACGACATCCGCCGTCAGTTGCCGGCCATCGCGGTCGGCGGCTCGATCTACTCCGCGGAGGCGGCCAACCGCTTCCTCATCATCAACGGCCAGATCTTCCACGAGAAGGACAAGCTCGGTCCCGAACTCGTGCTCGAGCAGATCAAGCTCAAGGCCGCGGTGCTGCGTTTCAAGGGCTACCGCTACGAGATCACCTACTGACGCTGGCGTGTCGGCCACCAACCCCTCGAATCCGGCACACTCCGCCGCTGGCCCTGCCGGGGCGCCGCCGCTGATCTGCGGCAACTGCCAGGGGCCGATGCAGGTGCTGGCGCTGCGCGGGCACTACGGGCAGGCGGTGGAGGTCGACCTCTGCGCGCCCTGCCATCTGGTGTGGTTCGATGTCATCGAGTCCGCGCGCCTCAACGGACCGGCGATCCTGGAACTGATCGGTCACATGGCGCAGGCCCAGTCGCTGGCGCACCAGCCGCTGCGTCAACAGGCCGCCTGTCCGCGCTGCCGCAGCGGCTTGAAGACCGTGCACAACCGTTCGCGCTGGGGCCGCTCGCTGCAGCTCGAATGCCCGAAGCGGCACGGCGCCTACCAGTCGTTCGCGGAGTTCCTGTTCGAGAAAGGTCTGGTGCGGCCGCTGTCGTCGGCCGACCGGGCCGCGCTGATCCGGCGCGATGGCCACATCGACTGCGTGAACTGCGGTGCGCCGATCGCGGGCGGTGACGCGCAGTGCGGCCACTGCCGCTCGGTGCCGAGCCTGCTCGACGTCGCCCGGCTGGCGCGTGCGCTGGACCCGGAAGGCGCCACCGAAGACCACCCCGTGCACGCCACCGCAACCCACCGCGGGGCGCTGCAGTGCGGGGCCTGCGGCGCGGCGCTGGCGCCCGGGCAGGCGATGCAGTGCGCGCAGTGCGGCGCCACGCTGGCGGTGAGCCGACTGGCCGATGCGCACCGCCAGGTGGCGATGCTCGGGCCGCAACTCCAGGCGCATGCCGAGAAGCCGGCGCCGCACACGGTGGCGCGCCGCATGGCGGCCCTGTCGGCCGACCTGCCGCGTCAGCGGGAGTGGATCCTGCGCATGCGCGCCGACACCGCGGGCCGGCATGGCGGCGACGAGGACGACGATGAGCTGCTGTCCTGGTTCACCCGGCGCACCAACCCGCTGCGAGCGGTGTTCATCGCGCTGCTGTTGTGGTGGGCGTGGTGGATGTGGTCCTGAGCCGGGCGCGAGCCCGACCTCGGGCGTTCACACTACCGTCTGCAGCCGCTGCCGGCGGGCCGCCTCCGCGGCGCGCGCGTCGTCGATCTCGCGCAGCACGCTGCCCAGGTCGACCGCCGCGGTGCTGCGGTCGAAGCGGCCGGTGAGCACCACGTCGGGATGCAGCATGCCGCGCTGGTAGAGGTCCCAGATCTCGGGGCCGAAGTCGGTGGGCAGCAGCTCGGGCGCGTAGCGGCCGAAGTAGCCGCTCAGGTTGCTCACGTCACGCAGCAGCATGCGGCTCGCGTGGTTGTTGCCGGCGGCGTCCACCGCCTGGGGCAGGTCGATGATCACCGGGCCGTCGGCGGCCAGCAGGATGTTGAACTCCGACAGGTCGCCGTGCACGACGCCGGCGCACAGCATGCGCACCACCTCGGCCAGCAGCGCGGCATGGTGGCGGCGCGCTTCCTCCGGCGTGAACGCCACGTCGTTGAGCCGCGGGGCCGCATCGCCATGGGCGTCGGTCACCAGTTCCATCAACAGCACGCCGTCGTGGAAGTTGTGAGGGCGCGGGACACGCACGCCGGCGGCGGCCAGCCGGTAGAGCGCGTCGACCTCCGCGCTCTGCCACGCCGCTTCCTGGGCCTGGCGGCCGTAGCGCGTGCCCTTGGCCATGGCGCGGGCCTGGCGGGTGTTCTTGACCCTGCGGTTCTCGGTGTAGTCGACCGCCTGGCGGAAGCTGCGCTCCGTGGCCTCCTTGTAGACCTTGGCGCAGCGCGTCTCGTCGCCGCAGCGCACCACGTAGACCATGGCTTCCTTGCCGCTCATCAGCTGGCGAACCACGCTGTCGATCAGGCCTTCCTCGATCAGGGACTGCAGTCGCTTGGGGGGTTTCATCGCGGCATTCTGCGCCGCGTCGCGGCGGGTCCGGCGCGACTACAGGTAGAGCGCCACGACCTCCACCACGGCGTCCTCCCATACCACCGGGATCGCCACGAGCGCCGTCGCGCCGATGCCCACCGCTGCAGCGGCGGGCGATCCCGGCTCGTCGGCCGGGAAGTCGTTGATCACCGGCACACCGCGCTGCAGGGCCTTGACGAGCGAGCTGCCGGTCGACGACAGCGGCAGCTGGGCGATGCCCGAGGAGCGGCCGCCGTGCAGTTCGCTGAAGGCCTCGACTCTCCGCAGTTCGGACTGCGCCGCGTCGGGCACCCAGCGCTCGATGCGGTGCGCCAGCGGCAGCCGCGCGCTCGCCAGGAAGGCCACCACGTGGCGATCGGCGAGCCGCGAGCCCGCGGGAATCGCCAGGCCGCGCAGCAGGCCCGCCGCCGC
>NZ_AZSN01000285.1:0-2660 GCF_000576225.1 Methylibium sp. T29-B
CGCGCTGCAGCAGGCCGTCGCGGCCTTCGTCGCCGCGCCGTCGGCCGAGGCCCTGGCCGAGGCGCGCAAGCGCTGGCTGGCCGCGCGCGAGTTCTACGGCCAGACCGAGGCCTTCCGCTTCTACGGCGGCCCGATCGACGACGACAAGGGCCCCGAGGGCCGGATCAACGCCTGGCCGATGGACGAGTCCTTCGTCGACGGCGTGCAGGGCAAGCCGGGCAGCGGGCTGATCGGCAACCGCAAGTTCGTCATCAGCAAGAAGAACCTCGCGGCGCAGAACGAGCGTGGCGGCGAGGAGAACATCGCCACCGGCTGGCACGCCATCGAGTTCCTGCTGTGGGGCCAGGACCTGTCGGAGACCGGCCCGGGCGACCGCAGCTTCGAGGACTTCGTCGACGGCAAGGCGCCCAACGCCGACCGCCGCCGCCAGTACCTCACGGTGGTGACCGAGCTGCTGGTCGACGACCTGGCGGGCCTGGTCAAGGCCTGGGCGCCGGCCACCAAGGGCAACTACCGCGCGCGCTTCGAGCAGGGCGGCAAGGAATCGGTGCGCAAGATCTTGGTGGGCCTGGGCTCGCTGTCGCGCGGTGAGCTGGCCGGCGAGCGGCTGGAGGTCGCGCTCAACAGCCAGGACCAGGAGGACGAGCATTCCTGCTTCTCCGACAACACCCACCGCGACGCGGTGAACAACGCCAAGGGCATCGAGAACGTGTGGCTCGGCCGCTATGTGCGCGCCGACGGCAGCACGTTGCAGGGCGCCTCGCTGCGCGAGCTGGTGGCGGCGAAGGATGCCGCGCTGGCCGAGCGCGGCACGCGCCAGATCGCCGCCTCGGTGGCGGCGGCCGAGGCCATCCAGGCGCCGTTCGACCGCGAGATCGTCGGTGCCAAGGATGCGCCGGGCCGCCAGCGCATCCAGAAGACGATCGCCAGCCTCACTCAGCAGAGCAAGGACCTCGTGGCCGCCGCCAACGCGGTGGGCATCACCAAGCTCACGCTGGTGCAGCCGTGAGCCGGCGCGGGCGCGCGGCCGGCCGCGCCGCCGCGGTGCTGGCGGGTGTGGCCGGTGTGGTGGTCGGCGTGGTCGCCGCCACCGCGCCGCCCGACGACGACCCGCTGGGCGAGAAGACCGGCGGCGCCACCACGGTTCATGCCACCGGCCGCCAGGCGTTCTCGTTCCCGGCCGCCAACCTGGCCGACGAGGAGCACACGCGCTTCGTCATCGGCAACTCCTTCTTCAAGCGCAACTGGGTCGAGGCGCCGGCCTCCACCGGCGTGCGCGACGGCCTGGGGCCGCACTTCATCGCGCGCTCCTGCGGCGCCTGCCATGCGATGGACGGCCGCGGCGCGCCGCCCGAGGCGAAGTCCAAGGACCCGACCGTGGCGCTGCTGATGCGGCTGTCGGTGCCGGGCGAGGCAGATCCGAAGCAGGGCGTGGTGCCCGAGCCGGTGTACGGCGACCAGTTCAACAACGCCGCGGTGCAGGGCGTGCGGCCCGAGGGCGAGGTGCGCATCCGCCACCAGCCGGTGCGCGGCCGCTACGCCGATGGCACGCCGTACACGCTGCAGGCGCCGCGCTATTCGTTCGCACGGCTGGCCTACGGGCCGATGCGTCCCGACGTCCTGGTGAGCCCGCGCATCGCGCCGCAGCTGATCGGCGTGGGGCTGCTGGAGGCCATCCCCGAGGCCGAGATCCTGCGCAACGCCGCTGACCAGGCCGCCGCCGGCGGGCCGGTGCGCGGCGTGCCCAACCGCGTGTGGGACGTGCGTGCGCAGCGCCAGATGCTCGGTCGCTTCGGCTGGAAGGCCAACGTGGCCACCATCGCGCACCAGACCGCGGGGGCCTTCCACGGCGACATCGGCATCACCTCGCGCTGGTTCCCCGACGAGACCTGCACGCCGGCCCAGGCCGACTGCGCCGCTGCGCCGCGCGGCGCCAAGGGCGAAGCGCCCGAGATCGACGACAAGACGCTCGACGACGTGGTGTTCTACCAGGCCGTGCTCGCGCCGCCGGCACGCCGTGCGCCGCGCGACGCCCAGGTGCTGCAGGGCCAGGCGCTGTTCACCCGTGCGCAGTGCGCGCAATGCCACCGGCCGAGCTACGTGACCGCCGAGCCGCCGTTCCCGCCGCTCAGCAGCCCGGCGCTGGCGGGCCAGCGCATCTGGCCCTACACCGACCTGCTGCTGCACGACATGGGCGAGGACCTGGCCGACGGCCGTCCCGACTTCGCCGCGAACGGCCGGCAGTGGAAGACACCGCCGCTGTGGGGCATCGGCCTCCTCGAGGACGTCAACGGCCACACGCGCCTGCTGCACGACGGCCGCGCGCGCGGCGTGCTGGAGGCGGTGCTGTGGCACGGCGGCGAGGCCGAGGCCAGCCGCCAGCAGGTGCTGAGGATGAGCCGCGCCGAGCGCGAGGCGCTGGTGCGGTTCGTGGAGTCGCTGTGATGATGAAGAAGTTCCTCGCAGGCCAGGCCGCGGCACGCGCCGCGATGCTGCTGCCGTTCTTGATGGCCGGCACCGCCGCGCCGCCGGCCGCTGCGCAGAGCGACTGGGCGCGTTCGGCGGTGCCGGTGTACGGCCCCACCGCGGTGCTGCAGGGCCTGAACGAGCACTGGACCCTGCCGCATGCGCGCGCCTCGCCGCCGAGCCCAGGCGCTGCC
>NZ_AZSN01000286.1:0-2646 GCF_000576225.1 Methylibium sp. T29-B
CGCCGCGCGCGCCGCGCGGTTGGCCACGCCGCCGGCCATCTCGGCCGCCTTGCGGGCCGGCGCCATGCCGACCTTGATGGTCTGCTCGGCCGCGTCGAAGCTCTGCTTCACCAGGTTGCCGGCGAGCTGCTTCGCGGAGTCGGAGGCGACGTCCTTCATGGTGCTGGCGGCCAGCTGGGTGAACTGCTTCGTCAGTGCGCCCCACCACTGCGTCGGGTCGACGATGCCGGTCACCGGCGCGGCAGCGGCGCGGGATTTCGCGCGCGGTGCGGCGCGCTTCTTCGCCGGTGCGGCCTCGGCCGGCGCGTCGTCGGAGTGGTCGTCGGCGGGCGCGGGCGGCGCGCCGGCAGGCGCCTCGTCGGGCAGCTTGATGCGCAGCGATTCGCGCAGGTCGGCCACCTGCACGTTCATGGTCTTCAGTGTCGACAGCGTCATGCGCTGCACTTCCAGCGCCTGGATCGTCGCGCCCAGCATGCGCGCGTTCTGCTCCAGCCAGAACTGCACCGTGCGCAGTTCCTCGATGCGCTTCTCCAGTTCCTCCGGGTTGAGCGTCGGCGCGACCCACTGGCCGATGTTGGGCAGCACCGAGCCGGCGTTCTTGACCAGGCCCTGCAGGAAGTCGAAGCCGGGAACCAGTTTCGCGAAGTCGGGGGGGGCGGCAGTCATCGGCAGTCTCCTGTTGTTGTGGTCGTGGGACCAGCCATTGTGCGGCGCCGCGCTGCGCTTGTGCGCGGTTCGCGCTAGGCAAGAACCCGCCTCGGCGCGAACGACCTCAGGAGCCGGCCTCGATGCGCAGCACGCCGCCCTGTTGCTGCCAGCGCAGCCGGCCCAGCACGTCCATCCCGAGCAGGGGCTTGTCGCCGAGCGCCGGCAGCACCACCAGCGGCAGGCGCTCGACGCGCACGCCGCCGTCCAGCACCAGGTCGGCCCGGGCCACGTGGCCGCGCACCACGCCGCCGGCGGTGCTGGAATCGATGCGGCCGATGGCCTCGAGCTTCAGCTCGTCGGCCAGCGCCGCCGAGATCGCGCTGCGTGTCGCGCCGGTGTCGACCAGGAAGTCGACCTCGCGGCCGTTCAGTCGCGCGGGCCAGTGGTAGTGGCCGTCGTTGCCGCGCCGGATCTCGATCACGCCGCCCTCGTGCGAGAAGCGCGAACGCTGCTGCTGCGCCTCCAGCGCCCGAAAGCCGAGGAACACCGCCAGGCCCAGCAGCAGCCAGACGGTGGCGATCTTCAGGGTGCGGGGGAACTCGGTCATGCGCCGCCGTGCACGGGTCAGCCCGGTGCTGCCACCGTCTGCTCGATCGCGCCGAACACGCTCTGGCCGTCGCTGCCCTTCATCTCGATGCGCACCGTGTCGCCGTAGCGCATGAATTCGGTGACCGGCGCGCCGCCCTCGATCGTCTCGATCGCACGCTTCTCGGCGATGCAGCTGTAGCCCTTGGACCAGTCCTTGTTGCTGACCGTGCCGCTGCCGACGATGCTGCCGGCGCGCACCCGGCGCGTGGTGGCCAGGTGGGCGATCAGCTGGCCGAAGTGGAAGGTCATCTCGGGCCCGGCCTCGCACAGGCCCACCTTCCTGCCGTTCCACTGGGTCTGCAGCGTGAGGTGCACGCGGCCGCCCTGCCAGGCCGTGCCCAGTTCGTCGGGCGTGACGGCGACCGGGCTGAAGGCGGTGGCCGGCTTGCTCTGCAGGAAGCCGAAGCCCTTGGCCAGCTCGGCGGGGATCAGGTGGCGCAGGCTCACGTCGTTGGCCAGCATCAGCAGGCGGATGCCGTCGATCGCCGCTTCCGGCGACACGCCCATCGGCAGGTCGCCGGTGATCACCGCGACCTCGCTCTCGAAGTCGATGCCCATCTTCTCGCTCGGCACGACGATGTCGTCGCAGGGGCCGAGCAGGTCGTCGCTGCCGCCCTGGTACATCAGTGGGTCGGTGTAGAAGCTCTCGGGCACCTCGGCGCCGCGCGCCTTGCGCACCAGCTCCACGTGGTTGAGGTAGGCCGAGCCGTCGGCCCACTGGCAGGCGCGCGGCAGCGGCGCCATGCACTGCGCCGGCTCGAACGCGAAGGCGTGGCGGGCCTTGCCCTGGTTCAGCGTCTCGTACAGGTCCTGCAGCTGCGGCGACAGGAAGTTCCAGTCGTCCAGCACCTGCTGCAGGCGACCGGCGATGCCGTTCGCGTGATGGGCCGTGGACAGGTCGCGCGAGACGACGACCAGCTGGCCGTCGCGCGAGCCGTCCTTGTAGGTGGCGAGTTTCATCGGTGTCGGTCTCCTCGGCGGGGTCGCGGCCCCGTTGGCAAAATTTCGATACAGTGAATCGATTCCGTCATTGTAAATTTGCCGTCGTGTCCACGCGTTCTCCTCCCGCCGCGGTCGATGCGGCCATGATGCCCGGGCGCGCCGGCATCCAGTCGGTCGAGGTCGGTTATGCCGTGCTCGACGCGCTGGCCTCCGCGCCCGACGCGATGATGCTGCGCGATCTGGCCGCCGCCTGTGCCATGAGCGCGGCCAAGGCCCACCGCTACCTCGTGAGTTTCCAGCGTGTCGGGCTCGTGGCTCAGGATCCTGCCACCAGCCGCTACGACCTCGGCCCGACGGCACGGCGCCTCGGTCTGGCCAGCCTGGCGCGGCTCGACGGCCTGGCGGCCG
>NZ_AZSN01000287.1:0-2604 GCF_000576225.1 Methylibium sp. T29-B
TTGACCAGCAAAGCTGGGTGATGCCGACCGAAAACTGACCAGGGTGTTCAACCTACCCTGCTGCTTTTTTGTGCAGCAAGGAACGAGGAGTGATCACCATGGCCATGATGGGCAAGATTCGCTCGATGCACTTCCGGCAAGGGAAGTCGATCAGCGAGATCGCGCGGCTGACGAGTCTGTCGCGCAACACGATCAAGAAGTGGCTGAAGGCGCCGCAGGGTGCCGAGCCGAAGTACCGGCGTCGGGAGATGCCCACGAAGCTGGCGCCGTTCGTCGAGGCGCTGGAGAAGGCGCTGAAGGCCGATGAGCACCGCCCGCGGCACGAGCGGCGCACGGCGCGGGCGCTGCATGTGGAGTTGCAGGCCTTGGGCTACGACGGCGGCTACACGCGGCTGACCGACTACATCCGAGCCAGGCGCGACGAGCAGGGCAAGGTCAGCGCCAGCAGCGCTTTCGTGCCGCTGAGCTTCGAGCTTGGCGACGCGTTCCAGTTCGACTGGAGCGAAGAAGGCCTGGTCATCGGCGGCATCTACCGGCGGGTCCAGCTTGCGCACCTGAAGCTGTGCGCCTCGCGCGCGTTCTGGCTGGTGGCCTACCCGACGCAGGGCCACGAGATGCTGTTCGACGCGCACACGCGCAGCTTCGAGGCCCTGGGCGGTATTCCCCGGCGGGGCATCTACGACAACATGAAGACGGCGGTCGACAAGGTCAAGAAGGGCAAGGGGCGCGTGGTCAACGCGCGCTTCGCGGCGATGAGCGCGCACTACCTGTTCGACCCGGACTTCTGCAACGTGGCCAGCGGCTGGGAGAAGGGCCGGGTGGAGAAGAACGTGCAGGACAGCCGCCGGCGCGTGTGGATTGAGGCTGCCCGCCAGCGCTTCGGTTCGTTCGACGAACTCAACGCCTGGCTGGCGGTGCGCTGCCGGGCGCTGTGGCAGGAGATACGGCATCCGGAGCACGGCCAGTTCAGCGTGGCCGAGATGCTCGAGCACGAACTGCCGCAGCTCATGCCCATGCCCCGAGCCCTTCGACGGCTACGTGGAGAACCCGGCGCGCGTGTCCAGTACCTGCCTGGTGACAGTGCTGCGCAACCGCTACTCGGTGCCGTGCGAGCTGGCCGGTCACATGGTCTCCACGCGGCTGTACCCGAACCGGGTGGTCGTGGTGGCCGAGGACAAGATCGTGGCCAGCCACGCGCGTCTGAGCGACCGCGGCCAGACGAGCTACGACTGGCAGCACTACATCCCGCTGGTGCAGCGCAAGCCTGGCGTGCTGCGCAACGGCGCGCCGTTCGCCGACATGCCCGCGCCGCTGCGGTCGCTGCAACAGGCCTTGCTGCGCCGCCCCGGTGGTGATCGTGTGATGGCGCAGGTGCTGACGGCAGTGCCTACTGCCGGTCTGGACGCCGTGCTGGTAGCCGCCGAACTGGTGCTGGAGACCGGCGCCGTCAGCGCCGAACACGTGCTCAACGTCCTTGGGCGGCTCAAGGCGAGCCCGCCGCCGGAGCAAGTGGAGACCGCGCTGCGCCTGAACGAGGCCCCGCGTGCCGACACCGACCGCTACGACCGGCTGCGCGACCCTGACGTCCAGGATGTGGGCCAGGAGGTGCGCCATGCGTGACGTGACCGCCGAACTCAAGGCACTGCGGCTGCACGGCATGGCCGGCGCCTGGACCGATCTCGTGGCCCAGGGCGGTGGCAGTGGCGTTGACAGCTCGCGCTGGCTGATCGAGCACCTGCTGCAGGCCGAGGGCACCGACCGGGCGATGCGCTCGGTGAGCTACCAGATGAGTGCCGCTCGCTTCCCCGCGCACCGCGACCTGGCGGGCTTCGACTTCGAGGCCTCCAAGGTCGATCGCGCGCTGATCGACCAGCTGGCCGATCTGTCGTTCACCGAAGCGGCGCACAACGCGGTGTTCATCGGCGGGCCGGGTACGGGCAAGACTCATCTGTGCACGGCACTGGGCGTGGCCGGCATCACGCGGCACGGCAAGCGGGTGAGGTTCTACTCGACCGTCGATCTGGTCAATGCGCTGGAGCGGGAGAAGGCTGAAGGGCAAGGCCGGGCGGATTGCGGCGAACCTCATGCGCATGGACGCGGTCATCCTGGACGAGCTGGGCTACCTGCCGTTCAGCCAGGCCGGTGGAGCGTTGCTGTTCCACCTGCTGAGCAAGCTGTACGAACGCACCAGCGTGATGATCACCACCAACCTGACCTTCGGCGAATGGGCCGCTGTCTTCGGCGACGCGAAGATGACCACCGCGCTGCTGGACCGGCTCACGCATCACTGCCACATCGTGGAGACCGGCAACGAGAGCTACCGCTTCCGGCACTCCAGCGCCACGGCCAAGACGCGCATCAGGCGCGCGAGCAGGCACGAAGGGCCAAACCGGCACCGGAGGCCGACCCGTTCTGATCGGCCGCCGCGCGGGGCAAGCCGCTACGGGCTACGCCCTGCGCGGCTTGCCCCGCGCACCATCGATGACGAACAACGGAGTACCGACAACAGCAAAGACCGTAGACTTATCCACAGCTCGCCTCGATCGAGACGGGCTTCCACCCCTGGTCAATGTTCAGTCGGCGCGGGTGGTCAAAGTTCGGTCG
>NZ_AZSN01000288.1:0-2595 GCF_000576225.1 Methylibium sp. T29-B
CGCCGGGTCGCGCCCGAAGGCGCGGTCGAACAGCCGCAGGTGGCGTGCCTGCATCAGCGCCGGCACGTCGAGCGCGGCGCTGTCGAGCAGCACGCTGCCGAGCCAGCGCGTGGCACCGGCCTCGGCCGCGAGGGCGGGCATGGCGTCCAGCAGCGCCACAAGGTGGGCGCCGGCCGAATGGCCCATGAGCACGAAGCGCGCGGGGTCACCGCCCCATTCGGTGCTGCGCGACTGGGCGAACGCCAGCGCACGGGCCACGTCGCGCGCCTGCTCCAGCGGCGCGGCCTGCGGCAGCAGGCGGTAGTTGACCGACACCACCACCACGCCGCGCGGCACCCAGGCCTGCACCTTGTGCTTCACCACCGAGTCCATGGCCTTGTCGCCGTGCGCCCAGCCGCCGCCGTGCACCATGAAGACGGTGGCCGCGCCTTGCGCCTGGGCGGGCCGGTACACGTCGAGGCGCTGGCGCTCGTGGTCGCCGTAGCGCAGGTCGCGCAGCAGCTGCACCTGCGGCGGCAGCCAGCGCGCGTGGCTGGCGGGGGTGGGGGGCGCTTCATCGGCATCGAGCGTGTCCTGCGCGGCGCCGCAGGCCCCGGCGGCGAGCAGCAGCAGGGCCGTCACGCACACGATGCGGCGCGTCGCGCGGCCTACGTCAATCAACGTATTCACCGGGCGGAGGGGCCACCGAAGAATGGATTCGTTCATCAGCCGCATCAGGAGCAGGAGCGCCCCCATGATCCACGGAGACATTTCCAGCAGCAAGGACACCGTGGGCGTGGCCGTCGTCAACTACAAGATGCCGCGCCTGCACACGAAGGCCGAGGTGCTGGCCAACGCGAAGCAGATCGCGAACATGGTGGTGGGCATGAAGGCCGGGCTGCCGGGGCTGGACCTGGTGATCTTCCCGGAGTACAGCACCCACGGGATCATGTACGACAGCGCCGAGATGTACGCCAACGCGGCCACGGTGCCGGGCGCCGAGACGGAGATCTTCGCCGCCGCGTGCCGCCAGGCCAAGGTGTGGGGCGTGTTCTCGCTCACCGGCGAGCAGCACGAGGAGCATCCGCACAAGGCGCCGTACAACACGCTGATCCTCATGAACGACCAGGGCGAGATCGTCCAGAAGTACCGCAAGATCATGCCGTGGGTGCCCATCGAGGGCTGGTACCCGGGCCACTGCACCTACGTGAGCGAAGGCCCGAAGGGCCTGAAGGTCAGCCTCATCATCTGCGACGACGGCAACTACCCCGAGATCTGGCGCGACTGCGCGATGAAGGGCGCCGAGCTGATCGTGCGCTGCCAGGGCTACATGTACCCGGCCAAGGAGCAGCAGGTGCTGATCAGCAAGGCCATGGCCTTCGCCAACAACACCTACGTGGCGGTGGCCAACGCGGCGGGCTTCGACGGCGTGTACTCGTACTTCGGCCACAGCGCGATCATCGGCTTCGACGGCCGCACGCTGGGCGAGTGCGGCGAGGAGGAAATGGGCATCCAGTACGCGGCGCTCAGCAAGAGCCTGATCCGCGATTTCCGCCGCAACGGCCAGAGCGAGAACCACCTGTTCAAGCTGCTGCACCGCGGCTACACCGGCATGATCAACTCGCGCGAGGGCGACAAGGGCGTGGCCGCCTGCCCATACGACTTCTATGCGCAGTGGATCGCCGACCCCGAGGCGATGCGCGAGAAGGTGGAGTCCTTCACCCGCAGCACGGTGGGCACCGACGAGGCCCCCATCGAGGGCCTGCCCCACCAGGGCAGCGTGGGCCACCGCTGAGGTGGGCGCGATCGACATGCTCGCGCCCACGCCCCGGGCGGCGCCCGCCGCAGCCGCCGCCCTGCGGATGGACGCCTACCGCATCGCCACCGAGCCCTACTACCGCAGCGTGGGCGACGAGCTGGCGCTGTTCGAGGCCGCCTGCGCGCAGCGCCTGCCGGTGATGCTGAAGGGCCCCACCGGCTGCGGCAAGACGCGGCTGGTGGAGCGCATGGCCTGGGCACTGCAGCGCCCGCTGATCACCGTGGCCTGCAACGACGACACCAGCGTCGGCGACCTGGTGGGCCGCCACCTGCTCGACGCCGACGGCACGCACTGGCAGGACGGCCCGCTGACGCTGGCGGTGCGGCACGGCGCGATCTGCTACCTCGACGAGGTGGTGGAGGCGCGGGCCGACACGCTGGCGGTGATCCACCCGCTCACCGACACGCGGCGCCTGCTGCCGATCGACCGCCGCAACGAGCTGCTGAAGGCACACCCCGATTTCCAGCTGGTGGTGTCCTACAACCCCGGCACGCCGGGCGCGCCCCGCGAGCTGAAGGCCGCGACGCGGCAGCGCTTCTGCGCGCTGGACTGCAGCTACCCCGGCACCGAGGTGGAGGTGGAGATCGTGGCGCGCGAGTCCGGCATCCCCACCGACCTAGCCGCCAGCCTGGTGGCGCTGGGCGTGCGCACGCGCCGCCTGCAGGGCGAGGGGCTGGACGAAGGCGCGTCGACGCGCATGCTGGTGCGCGCCGCGCAATTGATCGCCGCCGGCACCGCGCCGGCCGCGGCCTGCTGCATGGCACTGGTAGCGCCGCTGTCCGACGACCCCGACCTCG
>NZ_AZSN01000289.1:0-2560 GCF_000576225.1 Methylibium sp. T29-B
CGAGCGCGGCCGCCAGCCTCGGCGACGGCGCATAGGCCGTGTCCTCGAAGCCGAGCCGCCCGCGCGCGTCGCACTCGCAGGCCTGCAGCACCTCGTGGAAGCGCGCCGGCTTGCGGAAGGCGTCGCAGCGCTCGAGCAGGCGCACCAGCGCGGCGGCGCCGAACTCGCCGCTGCGGTGCACGTTGCCGTGTTCGCGCGCCACCACGTCGGCGAGTTCGCGGCAGTCGATCGGCACGCGCAGTCGCTCGTTCAGCCCCCGCAGCAGCGCCACGCTGCGCTGCTCGTGGCCGATGTGCCGCGGCAGCAGCTCCGCCGGGGTGCTGCCCTTGCCGAGGTCGTGGCCGAGGCAGGCGTAGCGCACCGTCAACGGCGCGTCGAGCCGCGCACTCATGTCCAGCACCATCATCAGGTGCACGCCGGTGTCGACCTCGGGGTGGTGTTCGGCGCGCTGCGGCACGCCCCACAGCCGCGCGACCTCGGGCAGCAGCCGCTGCAGTGCGCCGCATTCGCGCAGCAGCTCGAACATGCGCGACGGGCGCGGCTCCATCAGGCCGCGCGCGAGTTCCTGCCACACGCGTTCGGGGACGAGGTGGTCGACCTCGCCGCCGTCGACCATGCCGCGCATCAGGGCCAACGTCTCGGGTGCGACGGAAAACCCATCGAAGCGCGCCGCGAAGCGTGCGACCCGCAGGATGCGCACCGGGTCCTCGGCGAAGGCCGGCGACACGTGGCGGAGCACACGGGCTGCCAGGTCGCGCTGGCCGCCGTAGGGGTCGATCAGCGTGCCGTCGGCCGCGCGGGCGATGGCGTTGATGGTCAGGTCGCGCCGTGCCAGGTCTTGTTCCAGCGTCACGTCCGGTGCGGCGTGGAAGCTGAAGCCGTGATAGCCCGGACCCGTCTTGCGTTCGGAGCGTGCGAGTGCGTACTCCTCGTGCGTCTGCGGGTGCAGGAAGACCGGGAAGTCGCGTCCGACCGGCAGGAAGCCGGCGTCGAGCATCTGCTGCGGTGTGCTGCCGACGACCACCCAGTCCCGGTCTCGACCGGCGATTCCCAGCAATTCGTCGCGGACGGCGCCGCCGACAACAAAAACTTGAGCGTCTTGTGGCGCTGTGGCGACGAAATGAACCCCTTGTTCGGGGGGTGAACCTTGAGTCACGGGGTACCGCTCAAAGGGGGGCGCGCATACAAACGGTGATAGCGAGATGCGGCCTTTCCGACGCCAAAAGCGTCACCGCCGCAAAAGCATCTTAAACAGGGAAATGTCATGTTCATCAAACCGCTACTGGCTGCCGTGGTACTCGCAGGTGCTCTCGCACCGAGTTTCGCCGACCAGAAAGCCAAACCGGCGATCGCGGCCCAGCCGACCGAAAGCGAAGTCGCATTGAGCGCCACCGCCCCGGCTTCCGAGCCGAGCAATCTCGCGTTGATGCTGGCCGCCGTGGGCGTGCTCGGTTTCGTCGCGCACCGCCGCGGCCGTCACCGCTGAGCGCACGTCAGGCAGCGCAACGACAACGGGCCTTCGGGCCCGTTTCTCATGGAGCGTCCGAGGCGTCTGTCCGGGACTGTCGGTACGGCTCCTCGAAGTCCAGGAACTCCTGTTCGGCCAGGGCCTCGGCCACCCAGGCCTGCATGCCGGGCAGCGCGAACACCGCGTCGATGTAGGCCGCGGCGATGGGCGGCACCGGCAGCCCATAGGTCCTCAAGCGGCTGCACACCGGCGCGAAGTAGGCGTCGGCGATGGTGAAGCGGCCGAACAGCAACGGGCCGCCGTGCGCGCCCAGCAGCTCCGACCACAGCTCGACGATGCGCCGGACGTCCGCCCGCAGCCCGGGCTGCTCCTGCAGCAGGCGGGCGCCCACATCGGGCAAGCGGGCCTCGATGTTGAGCGGGCAGTGGCTGCGCAGCGCGCCGAAGCCGGCATGCATTTCGGCGCAGACGCTGCGGGCGCGGGCACGCGCCTTCGGATCGGCAGGCCACAGGCCCGCCTGCGGGAATTTCTCGGCCAGGTACTCGGCGATCGCCAGCGTGTCCCAGACCACGAAGCCATCGTCTTCGATCAGTACCGGCACCTTGCCGGCCGGCGTGTGCCGGGCCAGCGCCTGCTGGAACTTCGAATCGGCCGCCAGGCTGTCGAAGCGGATCATCACCTCCTCGAAGGGGATGCCGGCCTGACGCATCAGCACCCAGGGCCGCAGCGACCACGACGAGTAGTTCTTGTTGCCGATCACGAGCTGCATGGGGCCTCCTGTGGCCTCGATGCTAGCGGGACGCCCCGCATCCCGGATTGCATTCGCTGCATCGGATTGATGCACGCCGGCGGGTCCCGCCGGGCGGGCGCTTCAGTGCCGTCGTGCCAGCGCGCGAAACCCGTCGAGCCGCGCCGGGCCGCGCCCGGGACTCAGGTAACTCGGCCCGATCGCTTCCAGTGCCGCCGGCGTGATGCCGAGGGCCTGCAGCCCGGGCAGGCCGCCGCCGGCCACGTTGGGCACGCGCATCGACGCCAGGTTGTCGGCCGACATCAAGGGCGTGCCGGGCAGCAGCGCGAGCAGCGCGGCCTGGG
>NZ_AZSN01000290.1:0-2523 GCF_000576225.1 Methylibium sp. T29-B
CCAGGCCACGCTGCCGTCGGCGGCGAGTCGCTCGACGCTGTCGGGCAGGCGGCGCAGCAGCGCGTCGAGCGAGCGCGTGCTGCGCTCGCGCGAGCGCGCCTCGAGCCAGCGGCCGGCCAGCAGGAAGCAGACGAACATCGTCAGCGAGTCGAAATAGACCTCGTGACCGAAGATCCCGCCAGGGTCGAAGCTCGCAGCGCTGCTGGCCACGAAGGTGACCGCGATGCCGAGCGCCACCGGCACGTCCATGCCGATGCGCCACTGGCGCAGCGATTGCCAGGCACCGCTGAAGAAGGGCCGCGCCGAGAACAGCAGCACCGGCAGCGTCAGCACCCACGCCGACCAGCGCAGCAGCGCGGCGAGATCGGGCGCGATATCGCCCGGCGCCGCGAAGTAGCCGGGCGCCGCGGCCATCATCACCTGCATCATGCAGAAGGCCGCGACGAACAGCCGCCACAGCGCCTGGCGCGATTCGGCCTGTCGGGCCCGCAGGGCGTCCTCGGCATCGGCCAGGTAGGCTTGGTAGCCGGCCCGCTGCACGGCCTCGATCAGGGCCGAGGCGCGGGTGCGGGCGGGGTCCCAGTCGACCTCGGCCCGCTCGGACGCGCCGTTCACCCGTGCCGCACGCACCCCATCGACCCGCTCCAGTGCCGCCTCGATGAGTCCCGCGCAGGCCGCGCAGTGCAGCCCCTGCAGGACCAGCCGGGTGCGGGCCTCGCGCCGGCCGTCGGCAGCCTCCTGCCACGTCGTGCAGGCGGCCAGCGCCGTGTCGTCGTCCAGCGCAACGCGCTGCCGCCCCGACAGTTCGGTCGGCGGCAGGGCCAGCGCAGGGGCGGCAAGTGTCAGGGTGGTGGCAGGCATGGGGCGTCGACGGAGCGCGGCAGGCGTCAGCCTGCGGTCGGCTGCGGACGGCCCCGTGCGTTACTCTAGGACCGAACTCTCCCCGTCGAACTGATGCAGATCAAGCCCGCACCTCGCCGTCACCTCCGTCTCGTCGTTCCCGCGCTGCTTTCGCTGCTGGCGGCGACCGCACTGGCGCAGTCGGGCCCGCAGAAGCTGCCCTCGGTGCGCCTCAATGCGGGCATCCACAACATCCAGGCCGAGGTGGCGCGCACGCCCGAGCAGCGCGCCATCGGTTTGATGAACCGGCCGACAATGCCCCCGAACGACGGCATGCTGTTCGTGTTCGACGAGGCCGCGACGCAGTGCTTCTGGATGAAGAACACGCTGCTCCCGCTGTCGATCGCCTACCTGGCTGACGACGGCACCATCACGCAGATCGTCGACATGCCGCCGCAGACGCTGGATTCGAAGTGCTCGACGCAGCCGGTGCGGCTGGTGCTCGAGATGAACCAGGCTGGTTCGCCAAACGCGGGCTCAAGCCGGGCAGCCGCCTCAGCGGCGACGCCTTCAAACCCTAGACGCCCAAGGCATGAAAAAGGCCGGCACTGGGCCGGCCCGGGATCGCGCCGAGGCGGGACTCAGGCGAAGTTCTTCGCCGCGAAGTCCCAGTTCACGAGCGAATTGAGGAAGGTCTCGACGAACTTCGGGCGCGCATTGCGGAAGTCGATGTAATAGGCATGCTCCCACACGTCGACCGTCAGCAGCGCCTTGTCGGCGGTGGTCAGCGGGGTGGCGGCGTTGCCGGTGTTGACGATGTCCACCGAGCCGTCCGCCTTCTTCACGAGCCAGGTCCAGCCGGAGCCGAAGTTGCCGACGGCGCTCTTCGTGAAGGCTTCCTTGAAGGCGGCCAGGCTGCCCCACTTGGCGTCGATGGCGGCCGCCAGCGCGCCGCTCGGCGCACCGCCGCCCTGCGGCTTCATGCTGTTCCAGAAGAAGGTGTGGTTCCAGATCTGGGCGGCGTTGTTGAACACGCCACCGCTGGACTTCTTGACGATGTCTTCCAGGCTCAGCGACTCGAACTCGGTGCCCTTGATCAGGTTGTTGAGGTTGGTCACGTAGGCTTGGTGGTGCTTGCCGTAGTGGAACTCGAAGGTCTCCTTCGAGAGGTGCGGCGCGAGGGCGTCCATCGCATACGGCAGCGGCGGCAGGGTGTGTTCCATGAGGTCTGTCCTTCCTTGGTCTTGAGCCTGGGGGATGAGATGGGCATTGTAGGCAGCACCCGCAGGCCGGCCGCCTGCGCGGCGCATGCCTGCATCAGCGTCGGGGCTTGTCGGGTTCGATGCCGATCACCTGCGCCTCGATGCGGCCGTCGGCCAACCGGGCTTTCACGGTCTGCCCCGGCTGCAGCTGGTTCACCGATGTGAGCGCCCGTCCCTCGGCGTCACCGAGCCACGCATAGCCGCGCGACAGCACGCGCTGCGGGTCGAGCGCACCCAGGCGTGCGACCAGCACGTCGAGCCGCTGGACGGCGCGCAGGCGCAGTTGCCGCGCCGCCTGCATCCAGCGCGAGGCCAGCACCGCCTGGCGCTGCTGCTGTCGCTCGAGGTGGCGGTGCATCGCCGTGCGCTGCCGTTGCGACAGCAGCGCCAGCCGCTCGCGTGCGGCGCCAGCGCCTGGCCG
>NZ_AZSN01000291.1:0-2514 GCF_000576225.1 Methylibium sp. T29-B
CCGCTGCGTCGGCGAGCCCCTTGCAGACCCTGCCGCCGACTCACCCGGGCGATCCGCAGATCAGCGTGCCGCTCGGCAAGCCGGCCCCGCCGCCAGGGGCCCCGTCCTCCGCACCGGTGGCGCCGCCGCCGCCCGCCGCCGATCTGCGTGGTGAGTCGATGGCGAGTTGCGATCGCCTGTCCGGCAAGGCCGCGGTGGCCGAATGCCGCCGCCGCGTGGCGACGCAGGGCAGTGCGCGCCCGACGCCGCCCTGATCTCATCGGTTCAAAAGAAGCCCGGTGCGGCTCGCGCCACACCGGGCAATTGACGATGATCATTCCTGGTGGATTGGCGTCCAGAGGAATGGATTCATCCTAGTGGCTGGCCGCCGCCTGCGGGCCGGGAAAGCCTCCCGAAGTGAGGGGGCGGCGGGCCGGTGGCGGGGCGCTCAGGGACCGTTCTGGACGGTCAGCGCCCTCAATTGCCGGTCGTGCCGGCGCGCCAGCAGCCACTGAGCGGCCATCGCGCCGAGCCACGCGCAGAACATGTCCTTCTGGGTGTCGAAGGGGTCGCCCTGGGTGCCGAGAAACTCATCGGCGCCGCCGCCCAGCGCCTCGGCCGCGCCCCACTCGATCAGCTCGTAGAGCGCGCTGATCGCCAGGCAGACGGCGGTGACCAGCGTGAACAGCCAGCCGCCGCGCATCTCGGGCCGCGCCAGCGGCGTGAGCCGCAGCAGCAGTTCGCGCGCCACGATGGCCGGCACGAAGCCCTGCATCAGGTGTCCGATGCGGTCGTAGTGGTTGCGCTCGAAGCCGAACCACTGCTGCATCCAGTGGCCGAGCGGCACGCGTGCGTAGGTGTAGTGGCCGCCGAGGATCAGCACCGCCATGTGCAGCGCGATCAGGCCGTAGAGCAGCGGCGTGAGCGGGAAGCGCCGGTGCGTGGCCAGCAACAGCGGCAGGGCGATCAGCACCGGTGCCACCTCCATCAGCCAGGTGCCGCGCTCGTACGGCCCGATGCCCGACCAGAGCAGCAGCGCCAGCACGGCGGCGGTGTAGATCCACAGACCCTTGAGCGACAGGCTGGCAGTGTTCGGCGGCATGCGCCGATGCTGCCAGAGGAAACGGTCAGCCGCCGGCGTCGGCGAGCGCCAGCTGCTGCGGGCCCACCGCCTCGATCTGCGGGTTCATGCTCAGCATGCGGGCCGGGCCGAACAGCGTAGCGAAGGCCACGTCCTTGGCGTCGCGGCCGCTGGCGATGCGGACCAGATCGTCCACCGGCGACATCCGCGTCGGGTCGAACAGCACCCAGCGGCCGCCCAGCCAGGCCTCGAACACCGCGTGAAAGTCGGGGGGCGGCTCGTCGAAACGCGCATAGCCGACCGCCAGGCGCGCCGGGATGTTGAGCGCGCGACAGAAGGTGACGCCCAGGTGGGCGAAATCGCGGCACACGCCGGCGCGCTGCACGAACACCTCGCGCGCCGTGGTGGTGGGTCCGGTCGAGCCGATCGCGTACTCGATGTGCTCGAAGATCCAGTCGGCGATCGCCTGCACCCGCGCATGGCCGGGTGGCAGGTGACCGAACAGCTTGTAGGCGGCGCGGCCCAGCAGGTCCGACTCGCAGTAGCGCGTGGGCGCCAGGTTGTGGAGCACGTGGTCGGGCAACTCGTGGATCGGCTGCTCGGGGGCGCGCAGATCGCGCGTGAACGGCCGCTTCTTCACCAGGGCCCGGTACAGCAGCGTGAAGCGGCCGGCCTCGACGTGCACGCGCGTGAAGCGGTGCCCCTGCGTGGGATCGGCGAAGACGTGGAAGGCGGCGTCGCTGTGGAAGTCGATCGATTCGCCGGCGATGTGCTGCTCGGCGTCCTTCAGCGCGTGCACCAGGAACACGAAGTCGGTCGGGGCATCGACCTCGTAGGTCAGCTCGCAGTCGACCCGGAAGGCCCGCTCGGCGGCGCGCCGCGAGGACAGCCGAAACGGTTTGAGGAGGGCGGAGAGCGGCATGGCTGACGGTGGGGAGGACATGGCGACGATTTCATCCTCGGGTGGCCTCCCGAGCCATCGGACGCGTTGCCGCGACCGCGTAGGACGCCGCCGCAGCACCGAGATGGCGCACGTGCCGGGCTGCATCGCCCGTTCGCGGGCTCGGGTCCGCGGCGTCGCGGCGACATCGCAGCGCTGGAAGCGAACACTACAATGCCGCGGCCTATGCGTCCGCCCATCGTCCGTCTGCGCTCTGCTCTCGTCCTGGCCGTGCTGGCTTGGTTCGCGCAGCTCTGCCTGCCGGTGGCACACGCGGCGGTCATGTCTTCGCCCAGCACCCAGCTGCTCGGGTGGTGCGGCGATCCTTCCGGCGCGCTCGCGATCGCGGCCGAGCTGCCCGCCGAGATCCGCGAGGGACTCGGGCTGGACGGCCTGCATCCCGATCACCTCGCTTGCGCGCAGCTTTGCGCGGCCGGGACCACGCCACCGACGGTGCCCGTCGCGAACACGGTGCTGCTGCGCGCGGCGGGTCTCGAGCCTGCACCGGCGCGCG
>NZ_AZSN01000292.1:0-2503 GCF_000576225.1 Methylibium sp. T29-B
GACGCGGCGGGCGTCGGTTCGGCCAGGCTCTGCCCGGCCGGCGCCGACGCGAGGCCGTGCCAGATCCCGAAGCCGATCAGGCCCGCGCCGACCAGGGCCAGGCTGCCGAAGGCCCACTGGGGCCAGCGGCGCTCGGCCGTCGGCGCGTCGTCCTCACCGGATTGCAGCGCTTCGGGGTGGGCTTGCAGCCATTCGTGCAGGTCGCGCGACAGCGCCCGGGCCGAACGCGGCCGGTCCTCCGGGCGCTTGGCCATGGCCCGCGCGGCGATCGAGGCCAGTGCCGGCGGCACGGCGGTGCTCACCTCGTCGGCCATCGGTGGCGTGAAGCTGCATACCGCGCCGGTGATGGCGGCCAGCGAGTCGCCCTCGAACGCGCGGTGCCCGGTCAGCAACTCGTAGAGCACGACGCCGAGAGAGAACACGTCGGTGCGCCGGTCGGTCGGCTCGTTGCGCACCTGCTCTGGGGCCATGTAGTGCGGCGAGCCGCCGACCGCACCGCCGCTGTCGCGCGCGTGCGCGACGCTGGCGATGCCGAAGTCCAGCACCTTGGGCTGGGTGCGGCCGACCATGAAGATGTTGGCCGGCTTGATGTCGCGGTGGACGATGCCCTTGCTGTGCGCATAGGCCAGCGCGTCGGCGACGCGGCGGATGATCAGCACCGCCTGGCCCACTGTCGGCCGCCAGCCGTCGCTCAACAGTGCGCGCAGGTCCTTGCCCTTCAGCAGCTCCATCGCGATGTAGGCGCCCTGCGGGCTCAGGCCCGCGTCGAACACCGTCACGATGTGCGGGTGGCTCAGGTGGGCGGCGGCGCGCGCTTCGTGCAGGAAGATCGCGTTGAAGGGCTCGCGCGCGTCGGTCTCGAGCGGGGTGCGCGCGCCGGCTGGCATCAGGTTGAGTGTCTTGATCGCGACGCGGCGCGACAGCAGCGGGTCGTCGGCGGCGTACACGGTGCCGAGGCCCCCGTCGCCGATGCGGTACTTCAGCGCGTAGCGGCCGATCTGGCCGATGGTGGGTAGCGGCCCGCGGCTCGCGCCGTCCTCGGACGGCAGCTCCGCCATCAGCACGGTGTCTTCGATCTCGGCGTTGTCGATCGCCTCCTGCAGCGTGCCGGGGGGCGGCGTGAGAGTTGAAGCGCTTTCCACGACGCGGAGCTTAGACGATGCCATGGAGCCCCTCAACCAAGCAGGCACGGGGCACAGGACGGCGTGGTAACCGCGTGTCACGTGCCGGGCCGAGTGTGTGACGCAACTCACGCTGCGCCCCTCATGCCAGCACGCGCCGCAGGCGCGCGACGGCCTGTTCGAGCTGCGGCAGGCCGCTGGCGAAGGACAGTCGCAGATGGTGTTCGGTGCCGTGCCGGCCGAAATCGCGCCCCGGCGTCAGCGCGACATGGGCCGAATCCATGAGCGCGAACGCCAGGTCCCAGCTGCTGCCGGCGTGGGTCGAGCAGTCGGCCCAGGCATAGAAGGCGCCGTCGGGCAGCACCGGCACCGGCAGGCCGAGCGACGCGAGCGCGGGCACGATGTAGTCGCGCCGGGCCCGGAAGGCGGCACGGCGGCGTTCGTACTCGGCGATCGATGCGGGCTCGAAGCAGGCCAGCGCCGCGTGCTGCGCGACGCTGGACGGGCAGATGAACAGGTTCTGCGCCAGCTTCTCGACCGGCGCCACCAGCGCGGGCGGCAGCACCAGCCAGCCCAGCCGCCAGCCGGTCATGCTGAAGTATTTGGAGAAGCTGTTGATCGACACCACGTCGTCGCCGTGGGCGAGCGCGGAGCGGCCGTAGGCGGCGTCGTAGCTCAGGCCCAGGTAGATCTCGTCGACCAGCGTGACGCCGCCGCGTGCGCGCACCGCCTGTGCGATGCGCTGCATCTCGTCGGCGGCGATCGAGGTGCCGGTGGGGTTGGACGGCGACGCCAGCAGCACGCCGCGGGTGCGCGCGTTCCAGGCCCGCTCCACCCCGGCGGCGTCGAGCTGATAGCGCTGCGCCGGGCCACAGGGCAGCAGCACCGGCGTGGCGTCGGCCGCCGCGACGAAATGGCGATTGCAGGGGTAGCTCGGATCCGGCATCAGCACCTCGTCGCCGGACTCGAAAAGCGCCAGGCAGGCGAGCTGCAGCGCGGCCGACGCGCCGGCCGTGATGACGATGCGCTGCGGGTCGATGTCGAGCGCGAAGCGCTGCGCATACCAGCGCGACAGCGCCTCGCGCAGCGCAGGCAGCCCGGTGGCCGGGGTGTACTGCGTGCGGCCCTCGGCGAGGCAGCGCTGCGCCGCCTCGAGCACCGGCGCCGGCGCGGTGAAGTCGGGTTCACCGATGTTCAGGTAGATCATCGGCTCGCCGCCGCGTGCCGGGTCGCAGGCCGGGCTGGCAGCGATGCGCGCCGCTGCCTTGGCGCACTCCATCACGTAGAACGGCTCGATGCGGTCGAGGCGCCGGGCGAGCTTCATCCGTGTCGGCAGCGGAACGAGAGGGCAGGGGCCGGCGGCGGGCGCCGCAGCTCAGTCG
>NZ_AZSN01000293.1:0-2501 GCF_000576225.1 Methylibium sp. T29-B
GCGAGGCGGCCCAGCGCGCCGGCGGCCACGCCACGCTGTTCCGCGGCGGCGACAAGGCGGCCGGCGTGTTCACGCCGCTGAGTGCGCCGCTGCAGCGCATCCAGCGCGAGCTCAAGCGCGAGTTCGACCCGGCCGGCGTGTTCAACCGCGGCCGCCTCTACCCCGATCTGTGAGCTGACCCCGCACGATGCAAACCACCCTTGCCCCCGAATACCAGGGCAGCGCCGACGGCGCCGATGCCGAAGCGATCCTGCGCAAGTGCGTGCACTGCGGCTTCTGCACCGCCACCTGCCCGACCTACCAGCTGCTGGGCGACGAACTCGACGGCCCGCGCGGCCGCATCTACCTGATCAAGCAGGTGCTCGAGGGCGCCGAGCCGACGCGCAAGACCCAGCTCCACCTGGATCGCTGCCTGACCTGCCGCAACTGCGAGTCCACCTGCCCGTCGGGCGTGCAGTACGGCGCGCTGGTGGACATCGGCCGCCGCGTGGTCGATGCCAAGGTCGAGCGCCCGGCTGGTGAACGTGCCGCTCGCACGGCGCTGAAGGAAGGCCTGACCTCGCCGCTGTTCGCCCCGGCGATGAAGCTCGGCCAGCTGTTCCGTCCGCTGGTCCCCACGGCGCTGAAGGCCAAGGTCCCGCCGAAGGCCCCGGCCAGCGCGCACCGCTGGCCGACGCGCAGCCACCCGCGCAAGGTGCTGATGCTGCTGGGCTGCGTGCAGCCGGCGATGGCGCCGAACATCAACAGCGCCACGGCGCGCGTGCTCGACGCCGCCGGCATCCAGACCCTGGTGGCCGACGACGCCGGCTGCTGCGGTGCCATCCGCGACCACCTCGGCGACCACGAGGGTGGCCTGGCCGACATGCGCCGCAACATCGACGCCTGGTGGCCGCTGGTCGAGGGCCTGACCGGGCAGGGCGCCGTCGAGGCGATCGTGATGAACGCCTCGGGCTGCGGCGTGACCGTCAAGGACTACGCCCGCCACCTGAAGCACGACCCCGCCTATGCCGAGCGCGCCGCGAAGATCTCGGCGCTGACCCGGGATCTGAGCGAACTGCTGCCCGACCTGGTGCCCAAGCTCAAGCCGCGGCTGCGCGGCAAGGCGCCCAAGCTCGCCTTCCATCCGCCTTGCACGCTGCAGCACGGCCAGCAGCTGCGCGGCGGCATCGAGGGCGGTCTGCGCGAGCTCGGCTTCGACATCACGCTGACCCCGACCGACAGCCACCTGTGCTGCGGCTCCGCCGGCACCTACTCGGTGCTGCAGCCGGCGCTGGCCTACCAGCTGCGCGACCGCAAGCTCGCCGCGCTCGCGCCGGTGGGCGCACAGGCCATCGTGTCGGCCAACATCGGCTGCATTCAGCACCTGCAGAGCGGCACGCCGACGCCGGTGAAGCACTGGGTGGAGGTGCTCGACGAGGCGCTGGCCTGACGGCCCCGGGGCCCGTCGATGGGCTCCGCACCGCGCTTGTTCTCTTGCAGATTGCTGACTACGATACCGGCGACTGCAAGGGAGGAGCATGGGAGTTCGTGACGGGCGCGGCCGTTGGCGCGCACGCGGGGCGGGGCTGTTTGCGCTGATCGCGGGCTGCGAGGTGCTGGCGGGGCCCTTCACGCCCGTGGCAGGCCAGGAATACCGCGAAGTGGCCGACCCGCCGACCCAGGTGCAGGGCCAGGCGGTGGTGGGCGCGGCCCTGATCGGCGTGCAGACGCAGATCGGCGCGCAGTTCCTCTACGCCCGCGCCAAGGCGCCGTTCAGCGGGCAGGTGCGCGTCAGCCTCACCACCGCCGATGGCCGGCTGCGTGGCGACGGTGTCTTCCAGGGCGAGGCCCGCGAGGGCGAATGGATCGAGCTCGAACTCAAGCCGAGGGATGGCAAGCGCCTGCGCCCCAATCCGCTGGCGCCGGAGCGCGTCGCGGTGTCGGTGCGCTATGTCGAGAACGGCTCGTCGGTGGAGCATCCGATGGTCGCGGCCTGGGAGGTCCCGTCCGCATCGACGACGGCCGCGACGTTGCGGCTGTATGTCAACAGCCGGCGCGCCCCGGAGATGCTGGTCGCGGTGAAGGGCCGTCCGCCCGAGATGTGCCGGCGTGCGCCGGACAAGTCGACGGTGCGCTTCGACATGCTGTGCGAACTGCCGCTCGCCAGCGTCGTTGGCAGCAAGGGCAAGCTCACGCTGGTGCGCCGCGACGGCTTCGAAGAGCTGGAGCAGCCGGTCGTCGTCGGCTGGTGAAGGCCCGCGCACGGTGCGACACCTGCTCTCCCACCTGGCCGTGATGCTGCTGCTCGCAGCGCTGGCGGCGGCCATCGCGCTGCCGCTCAGCCTGCGCACCGCGACCGACACCGCGTTCACGCTGACCGCGAACACCGACGTCCTGTCGGTCGAGCCGCTGTGCGACCAGGAACTGGTCTGGGACCTCGGCAGGGCCGAGGCCGTGGCGCTCGGGGCCGGCGCGGCTGCGCCGGGGCGAGCCACCAGCGCCACCAGTGTGCACCTGCGCGG
>NZ_AZSN01000294.1:0-2491 GCF_000576225.1 Methylibium sp. T29-B
TCTGGGCGATCGTCAACAGGCGTGCGCCAGCCAGATCCCCGCGCGCAGGCAGGCGTCGAGCACGGTCTGCTCGGGCTCCACGTCGACCGAGGCGCCGAGCGGCTCGATCCTCAGGCGGTAGCTCATGGCGCTCAGAAGCCCACGCCGTAGAGGCCCGCGAGCTCCGGCGTGCGGAAGCGCAGCACCGACTTGTGGGCCAGGCCGTTGTCGGCCAGGCTCGCGTCCGCGTCCGGCTCGAACGGCTGCCCGGCGCGCAGCCATTGCACCCGCGCCCAGTCGATCTGCGCGAACTGCGGGTGCTGGCCGAACAGCGCGGGCAGCACCTGCCCGACCAGCGCGCCGAACGGCATCTGCGGCGGCACCGGCACGCACAGCGGCGTGGCGTACATCAGGTGCTGGTCCCAGCCGATGGCCAGCAGCTGCTGGCCGTGGAACTTGTCCACGCTGTCCTTCATGTCCCCGTGGTAGTCGGGGCGGATGGCCTTGACGCTCATCGTCGTGTCTCCTCAGGCGGACCGGCGTTCGGCGGCCTGGCTCCGGGCCAGGGCGTCCGCGGTGGCGGCGGGCGCCGCCATGTTGGCGGGGCGCTGGGTCCAGCGCTCCCAGTTCACCGCATCGATGTGGGTGGCGAAGTCACCGCCGTCCACCCCCGGCGCGATGCCCATGTACTTCAGCGCCTCGACCAGCGGGTTGAAGTCCGGCGCCGTCGGGTCGACGCCCGGGTTGAAGTAGTTGCCCTGGTAGATCTGGTGCACCGGCAGGTGCGCGTGGACGTACTTCTCGGGCTCGTTGCGGAAGATGTCCCGGCAGCCGTCGGAGCAGCACTGGAACTTCTCGCCGAGGTAGGTTTCCTCGCGGTAGGCGACCTGCGTCGGATCGTCGGGCTCGGTGAACAGCAGCGGCCACTGGCACACCTGGCACAGCTGCGGCAGCGTGGCGTTGACGAAGGGCTTGCCCTGCGCCTCCATCTCGCGCCAGTGCTCGTAGCGTGGCCGGTAGTAGCGGTCGAAGGTGTCGGGGTACTTGGCCGACAGCCAGTCCATCTCCTCGTCGCTCGGCAGCCAGACCGGGAAGCCGGCGGCATGGCGGAACTGGTAGAAGGTGCACCAGAGCTGGTGCCCCACGTGGCCCTTCTCCTTGACCGTGACCTCCCAATGCTTGGGCATGCGGATGCCGTAGCGCGCCAGGTCGGCGAACAGCGCGCCGCCGTTCTGCTCGAAGTAGATCTCCCAGGCCTCGCTCCAGCTCATCACGCGCTTGGGCAGCATGTAGTCCATCATCGTGGCGAGCAGCGTGAGCAGCCGGTAGCCGCGCCAGAACCACTTGTCGATCCAGCCCTGCACGATGGGCACGTTGGCCGGGTCCTGCTCGAGCAGGAACTTGATGACCTCGATGCCCAGCGTCATGTGGCGCGCCTCGTCGCTCTGCGCCGAGAAGCCGAACGACACCGTGGACATGTCGCCGTTGTAGGCCGCGCCGGAGGCCCAGGGCATGAACACCAGGTTGGTCAACACGTACTCGAAGGCGAACGAGATCGCGGTGATGAACTCGAACGGGCCCGCGGTGATCGCGTCCTCGAAGAAGGACTTCGGGATCGACAGGTACCAGGTCCGGTCGAACATCAGCGGGAACTCGCTCAGCCCGGTGAAGTACTTGTTGTACTGGCTGATCGCGTGGATCTGCGTCTGCGCATGGCGCAGCTCGTCGATGGCCTGCATCTGCGCCGCGATGCGCGGCCCCACGCCCGGGAACTCGCGGCCGAGGATGCAGAAACCGCGGTGCGACGCGTACTCCAGCGGGCTCACCCCGGTCAGGAAGATCTTCAGCGCCTGCAGGTAGCGCGCGTCGCTCACGTTGAACTGGCCGCTGTTCTGCTGGAAGGCATCGATGATCGCGTAGAGCTTCTTCTCCTTCTCGCCCTGGTACTTCCAGTAGGCGTCCATCGTCAGGCGGAACGGGTCCTCCCACTTGTCCCAGTCGTGGATCTTGATGCCCTCGAAGGCGACGGTGCGGAAGATCTCGTCCTTGGCTGGTAGCTCGGCGCCCAGTCGAGGCCGCGCGTGAGCAGCGCGTAGTTTTCCTTCAGGGACAGCTTCCGGGCTTGCGGGGTGTCGTTCATGGGGTTCTCCGTGGCGCCCTCAGGCGGCCTTCCATTGCAGGATGAATTCGTCGTCGGTCTCGTCGATGCCGCCGGACAGCGAGATCAGGTTGAGCTGCAGCTCGCGCAGGTCGAAGTCGCGCCCGATGCGCTCCTCGATCGACGCGCGCCGGATCACCAGCGAGCCGGGCGCGTCGATCTTCACCATCGCCGGGTAGTCCTGGACCACCGCGTGCGGGTTGTCGGCCTGGATGGCCTCGACGATCGGCAGGGTGTCGTTGTTGGCCTGCAGCGCGATGAACACGGGCTGCAGCGAAGTGGGCGCGTTCATGGCACGCGCCTCAGGCCGCCAGGCCCAGACGGGCCAGCCGCGCACCCAGGGCCGCGTCGGCC
>NZ_AZSN01000295.1:0-2488 GCF_000576225.1 Methylibium sp. T29-B
ACTGACCCACCTGAGGGCATTGCGATCGTTCAAAACTGACCCACGCAAACACACTGCCCTGCTCGATGAACGAGCGGGGAGAGCCAGGAGTGATCAGCGTGGCGATGTTGGCCAAGATCAGACGGATGCACCTGCGAGATGGCCTGTCCATCCGCGAGGTGGCGAGGCGCACGGGCTTGTCGAGGAACACCGTGCGGCAGTGGTTGCGCGAGGAAGGCGTGACCGAGCCGAAGTACCCCGAGCGCAGCACGGCGAGCGTGCTTGACGCCTGGGCCGAGCACTTGGAGGCGGCACTGCGTGCCGATGCGCACCGCCCGGTGCGCGAGCGGCGCACGGCCAAGGCCCTGTTCGAGCAGATCCGGGCGCTGGGCTACGCGGGCAGCTACCCGCGCGTGGTCGTGTGGGTGCGCCGCTGGCGCGAGCGGCAGGCCAGCGCCCCGCGGCGTGCGGCCTTCGTGCCGATGAGCTTCGAGCTGGGCGACGCCTTCCAGTTCGACTGGAGCTGCGAGTACGTCTTCGTGGGCGGACTGCGCCGCCGGCTCGAGGTGGCGCACACCAAGCTGGCGGCCTCGAGGGCCTTCTGGTTGACGGCCTACCCTGCCCAGAGCCACGAGATGCTGTTCGACGCGCACGCCCGGGCCTTCGAGGCGCTGGGTGGCGTGCCGCGCCGGGGCATCTACGACAACATGAAGACCGCCGTGGACAAGGTCGGTGTGGGCAAGGCGCGCTCCGTCAACGCCCGCTTCCAGGCCATGTGCTCGCACTACCTGTTCGAGCCCGAGTTCTGCAACCCGGCCTCGGGCTGGGAGAAGGGCGTGGTCGAGAAGAACGTGCAGGACCGCCGGCGCCAGGTGTGGCGCGAGGCCGGCGAGCGGCGCTGGAGCGACCTGGCCAGCCTGAACGCCTGGCTGGCCGAGCGCTGCCGCCAGGGCTGGGAGGAGACGGCACACCCCGAGTGGTCCGAGCTGAGCGTGGCCGACGTGCTGCAGGACGAGCGCACCCGCCTCATGCCATGCCCGAAGCCCTTCGACGGCTACGTCGAGCAGCCCGTTCGGGTGTCGGCGACGGCGCTGGTGCACTTCCAGCGCAACCGCTACAGCGTGCCGACCCGCTGGGTCAACGAAGTGCTCAGCCTGCGCGCCTACCCCGAGGCCGTGGTGCTGGTGGCCGAGGGCGTCGAGGTGGCCCGGCACACGAGGAGCTTCGAGCGGGAGCTGACCTTCTACGACTGGCAGCACTACATCGCGCTGGTGCAGACCAAGCCGGGGGCGCTGCGCAACGGCGCGCCCTTCAAGGCCATGCCCGAGGTGCTGCAGACGCTGCAGCGTCACCTGCTGCGCCATGCCGGCGGCGACCGGGTCATGGCGCAGGTGCTGGCGGCCGTGCCGGTGCACGGGCTGGAGGCCGTGCTCGTCGCAGCGGAGATCGCGCTGGAAGCCGGCAGGCCGAGTGCCGAGCATGTGCTCAACGTGCTGGCGCGGCTGAAGGATGGGGCGCCGGCGCTGCGCGAGCTGACGCAGCCCGCCCCGACGCTCAAGGAAGAGCCCCGCGCCGACGTGCAGCGCTACGACAGCCTGCGGGAGGCCCAGCAGCCATGAGCGCCGAGATCGTCACGCGCCTGAAGGCGCTCAAGCTACACGGCATGGCGGCGAACTGGCCGGAGCTGGTGGCGCGCTGCCGGCATGCGGCGCTGGAGCCCGAGCAGTTCGTCGAGCAGTTGCTCGATGCCGAGGGCGCCGAGCGCAACGTGCGCTCGATCGCGTACCAGATGACGGCGGCCCGGTTCCCGGCGCACCGGGACCTGGCGGGCTTCGACTTCGCCAGCAGTGCGGTCGATGAAGCGCTGGTGCGCAAGCTGCACACGACGGCGTTCACTGAGGCCGCCCACAACGTGGTGTTCATCGGCGGGCCGGGCACGGGCAAGACGCACCTGGCCACCGCGCTCGGCATCGAGGCGGTCCAGCGGCACGGCAAGCGGGTGCGCTTCCACTCGACGGTGGAACTGGTCAACGCGCTGGAGGCGGAGAAGGCCGCAGGCCGGGCCGGGCAGATCGCGCACCGGCTGACCTACGTGGACCTGCTCATCCTGGACGAGCTGGGCTACCTGCCGTTCAGCCAGGCCGGCGGCGCCTTGCTGTTCCACCTGCTGAGCAAGCTCTACGAGCACACCAGCGTGGTGATCACGACCAACCTGAGCTTCGGCGAGTGGGCCAGCGTCTTCGGCGACGCGAAGATGACCACTGCGCTGCTGGACCGGCTCACGCACCACTGCCACATCGTCGAGAGCGGCAACGACTCCTGGCGCTTCAGGCACAGCAGCACGACCACCGCTGCGGCACGAACCCGATCAACGACGCAACGCAGGAAAGGACCGACCCAAGACCCCAGAACCGCAGAGATATCCACAGACCAAGGCACCCTCGGGTAGCCTACAGGGGTGGGTCAGTATTGAATGATCGCAGCGGGTCAGTTCTGGGCGATCGTCAAC
>NZ_AZSN01000296.1:0-2438 GCF_000576225.1 Methylibium sp. T29-B
AGGCCCAGCACGCCTACCAGCACCAGCGCCACCAACGCCGCCGCGCCGCCGATCAGCAGGCTGGCCGACACCGCCCAGGCCAGACCGCCGGCGCCGACGCTGGTGGCCAGCGTGCCGAGCTTGCGGCCCAGCACGCCGGTGAGCACGGCGCCGGCGATCGGCACCGCGAGCAGGAAGAACATCGCGAAGTCCTGCCATTGCGCGCCGGACTGAGGTGCCTTCGACACCGAGCCCGGCGCCGGCAGCGCTTCGCCGCGGATGCGCGCCGCGAGCTGGTCGACCGCGGCGTTCAGGCCCCCCGCGAAATCGCCGGCCCGGAAGGCCGGCGTCAGCGCGCGGTCGATGATCTGCCGGGCCGCCAGGTCGGGCACCGCGCCCTCCAGCGCCTTGGCCACCTCGATGCGGACCTTGCGGTCGTCCTTGGCCACCAGCACGATCAGCCCGTCGCCCACCTCGCGCCGGCCGATCTTCCAGCTCTCGCCGACGCGCTGCGCGTAGGCGGCGATGTCCTCGGGCTGGGTGGTCGCGACGATCAGCACCACCAGCTGCGAACCGGCCTCGCGCTCGAAGGCCGCGAGCTTGGCCTCCAGCGCGCTGACCTGCGCGCGCGTCAGCGTGCCGGTCTGGTCGATCACGCTGGCGCTGAGCACCGGCACCGGCCGCAGGTCCTGGGCGCTGCTCGCGCTCCATGGCCCCACCAGCAGCGCCAGCGCCAGGCTTGCGAGCCAGCGCCGCCAGCCGTGTCGCATCAAGGTCTCACTTCGAGGCCGGCTTCTCGAAACTCACCGCCGGCGGCGCCGAGATCTGCGCCTCGTTCTGCACCGTGAAGTTGGGCTTGGCCGCGTAGCCGAACACCATCGCGGTCAGGTTGCTGGGAAAGCTGCGCGCGAGCACGTTGTAGTCCTGCACCGCCTTGATGTAGCGGTTGCGCGCCACGGTGATGCGGTTCTCGGTGCCCTCGAGCTGCACCCGCAGGTCCTGGAAGCCCTGGTTGGCCTTCAGGTTCGGGTAGTTCTCGGTCACCACCAGCAGCCGCGACAGCGCGCCGCTCAGCTCGCCCTGCGCGGCCTGGAACTTCTGGAAGGCCTCGGGGTTGTTGATCAGCTCCGGCGTGGCCTGGATGCTGGTGGCCTTGGCGCGCGCCTCGACCACCTTGGTCAGCGTCTCCTGCTCGAAATTGGCCTCGCCCTTGACGGTGGCCACCACGTTGGGGATCAGGTCGGCGCGCCGCTGGTACTGGTTCAGCACCTCGGCCCAGGCGCTCTTGGTGGCCTCGTCGAGGCGCTGGAAGTCGTTGTAGCCGCAGCCGCCGAGCGCCAGCGTGGCGAGCAGCATCAGGGCGGCGAGAAGGCGTCGGAGCATGGGGGTGGTCCTTTCTGTGCGAACTCGGGGCGGCGCGCGGCAGTCTTCGGCACCGGTGCTGCGCAGATGCCGACGGCTGCGCCGGGTTCAAGCGGCGCTTAGCATCCTAACCACTGTGGACCCATCTTTCGCACTCGATCCGACCACCGCGCTGCAGGCCGCCGCCCACCCGCATGCGCCGGCACCCCGGCCATCCCGCCTGCTGGTGGCCGGTGCCGGCGGCCCGCTCGGGCGCGAGGTGCTGCGGGAGGCGCTCGCCCACGGCCGCTATGCCGGCGTGGGCGTGCTGACACGCGCACCGCTGCAGGCCGGGCTGCGCGGGCTGCACGCGGTGCCCTACGAAGAAGACAACGGCACGGTCGGCGCCTCCGCGCTGCCGGCGCACGACATCGCGTGGTGGTGTTCGACCGCGGGCGCGACCACTACGGCCGCGACGAGGCCTACCACCTGCCCGAGCCGCAGGCCCTGCCCGCGCTGGCGGCGCGTCTGCGCGCCAGCGGCGTGCACACGCTGGCGGTCGTGTGCCCCATCGCTCCGGCGTTGCTGCCGCAGGCGCTGCAGCACGGCCTGGCCAATCTCGACGAGCAGGCGGTCGCCGCGCTCGGCTTCGAGCGGCTGCTGTTCGTGCGGCCGACGCAGGATGCCGTGGCCGCTTCCGTCACCTCCTGGCCGCAACGGCTGGCGCGCTGGATGCTCTCGCAGCTGCGCTACATGATCCCGCAGCAGGAGCGACCGCTGCGCGCCGGTGCGGTGGCGGTCTTCGTGTTCGAGGTGCTGCGGCAATGGCGCGACGCCGCGCCGGGCACGCGCGTCGCCGCGGCACCGCTGTTGTGGGCCGCAGCGCAGAAGGAAGGACCGGAGCCGGTGGTGCAACGCTGGCTGCACGGCGACACGAGATCCCCTCTCCCGCACCGCGGGAGAGGGCCGGGGTGAGGGAGTTGCTCAGCGCCGCGCCGGCGGCTGCCAGCCGCTGCGCAACACCTCCATCTGCTCCGCCCGCCGCTCGGCCGGCAGCGGCCCGCGCAGGCTCGTCAGCACCCAGCCCACGCGCTCGGTGTCGACGGCCGTCATCGCGC